>CAZUTB010000194.1:0-4685 GCA_964622905.1 uncultured Oscillospiraceae bacterium
TCGCAGCTGCTTCCGCTCTTTTTAAGGCGTATGGAGCTTGCGAGAAGCGTCGCGGCTTTCAAGATTGAGCATAAGCTCCCTGTTCTCAATTCGCAGCGGGAAAGCGAAATCCTGAAAAGGCGCGCGGACGCTTGCGGAGAGGATTGGCAGCGCCCGTATGCCGAGGAATTCTTTAAGGCCCTTATGTCCCTTTCGAGGGCGGAGCAGCAGAGAATGCTTTCCGAAGCAAAAACGGATGAAATTGCGCCCGATAATCGTTCCTGAGGAGGAAGCAGAAATGTACTGCCAGCACGTTTTTCTGATAGGTATGCCGGGCAGCGGCAAATCCAGCCTCGGGCGGCGCGTTGCGCAGAGGCTCAGCCTGCCGTACATCGACCTTGACCAGTATATCGAGAGCTTCGAGGGTATGTCCGTAAACGAGGTGTTCCGCCGGAAAGGCGAGGCTGAATTCCGCAAGCTTGAAACCGAGGCGCTTATGTCGATGTGCGGCTTTGAGCCGAGCGTTGTTTCAACCGGCGGCGGAACGGCAATGCGCGATGAAAATGTGAACCTGATGCGCAATATGGGCGTGATTGTCTTTGTTGACAGACCGCTTGAGCAGATTTTGTCCGATATCAAGCTGGACAGAAGACCCATGCTCCGGGCGGGAGGCAAGGACAAGGTTGTGGAGCTTTACAATGAGCGCTACCCTCGTTATAAAGCGGTTGCCGACTATATTTTTGATAACGGTCAGGGCTTTTACAACGGCATGGATCACCTTGCCGAGCTTTTAGGAAAAGCAATGCAGTAAACGCCGTCTGCCGCTCCGTAGTGCGGCTGTAAAGGAGATAAAAATGTCTGTTAAATCCGATAACTCTCTGCGGATACCGCCGAGTAAAAATCTGTTCCTTCAATCGCTGCTTGCGCAGTTTATCGCGCAGGTTTTTCTCGTGCTGTCGCTTCTGCCTATACTGCTTACGCTAAGCTCGTTGCAGACAGACCTTCTCGCCGCTGTTGCGAGCAGGGATATTTCAAAGATAAATTCATTCGTTATTTCCGTTGCGCCAAGCTGTCTTCCTATGCTGATAACTCTTCCGCTGCTTATTCTGGTTTGGGCGCCGCTCGCGCACGGAATATCCACTTCGGGCAGGCAGGATGATCCCGCCAAGCATATGTTTACATCGTATTTCCAGTCGCTTCCCGAATCCCTTTACGCCTTTTTGCGGCTGCTTCCGGTGCTGCTCATCTTTCCGCTCGTCTTCTTCGTCTGCGTTCTTCTCGTGAACGAAGTTATGAATATGAACTATAACTCAATGCTCAATTATCTGAAGCCCTTTGGCGCTACCCTCTCCGAAATGCTCAAGGGGCTGCTCAAGTGGGTTGTCATCGTTCTCGGCTCGTTTACCGCGCTGTGGCTCGCCCTTGTGATATGGCGGCTTTCCGTGCATTCCTCCTATTCTATGGAGCTGCGCTCGGGAGCCTCGGTATCTGCGGCGTGGCGCGTTGGGGCACGCAAAACTAAAGGCAAAAAATGGCGTATGCTGCTTTCGGTTATCAAGTGCCTCCCGATTTATATCATAATGCTCGCGGGAGCTTATGCAGTTTTACGACTCAGCGGCTCATGGATTACAGCGTTTATCGCCTTCATCCCGCTCTGCGCGCTTCCGCTCTCCGCCGAAAGATACCTCTATCAGAAGCTATGGTAAGGCTGGATAAGCTGCTTTCCTCGCTTTCCTTAGGCTCGCGCTCCGATGTTGCCCGCCTTATCCGTCAGGGACGGGTTACGGTTGGCGGCAAAGCGGTCAGTGACGCGGGCGAGAGGGTTGACGAGGGCGCGGAGATTGCTCTTGACGGCTCTCTTATTGACGCGCGCCAAACCCGTTTTGTAATGCTCAATAAGCCCGCGGGAATCCTAACCGCCGCGCGGGATAAGAAGCAGCCGACGGTTATGGATTTGCTTCCGCCCGTTTATTCCTCGCTCTCCTGTATGCCTGTCGGAAGGCTTGATAAGGATACGATCGGGCTGCTTTTGCTTACGACGGAAGGCGAAATTGCGCACAGGCTTTTATCCCCGAAGCGCCATGTATGGAAAACCTACGAGGCGAAATGCGAGGGCAGGCTTACCGATGAAAGCACACGCAGGATTGCGGAGGGGCTTCCTCTTGACGACATGGTCTGCCTTCCGGCAAAGCTTGAAATACTTGCGGCGGAGGACGCTGAAAGCCTCTGCCGACTTACCCTGCGCGAGGGCAAATTCCATCAGGTGAAGCGTATGCTTGAAGCCTGCGGCTGCCCCGTAACGCGCTTGAAAAGGCTTTCCTTCGGCTCGCTGACCCTTGATGAAGCGCTTGCCGAGGGTGAATGGCGCGAGCTTACGGAAGCGGAAATCGCCGCGGTTTATGCGGATTCGGAGGGCGAAAATGGCTAAACAGTATTTTGATACTCCGGACTGCGTAAGCGACAAGCGGCTTTGCGAGATAAGCTGCCTTGGCGTTAGCGTAAAGGCGTATACCGATAACGGTGTTTTTTCAAAGGGAGAGCTTGACGAGGGCAGCGAAACCCTTCTAAAGGCGCTTCCCGCGCTTTCCGGCGCTGTGCTCGACCTCGGCTGCGGCTGGGGCGCAATAGGGCTTATTCTGCTGAAAAAGTATCCGGAAATAAACCTTGTGATGACGGATGTGAACGAGCGCGCCCTTGAGCTTGCGCGCGAAAACCTGAAGCTGAATGCCGCAAATGCCGAAGTGCTTTTGAGCGACGGGTATTCCGCGCTTGAAGGAAGGCGCTTTGATTACATAATAACAAACCCGCCTATCCGCGCAGGCAAGCAGGTTGTGTACCGCTTTTTCGCGGAGGCGGGAGAGCATATGACCGACGTTGGGCGGCTTTTTATCGTTATAAGGAAGCAGCAGGGCGCGGAGAGCGCCCTAAGATACCTGAAGGAGCTTTTTGAAAACGCCGAAAAGATAGAGAATCATAAGGGCTTCTGGGTTATCGAATGCTCCGGAAAACTGAAATAGGCTTTTGTTTCCGCGGCAGCCTTCGGTGCGAATACAAGCAGCAGAGCAATGCATAATCCAACGATAAAGTATATACGTTTCATAATATATCCTCGATAAAAGATATTTTGAAGTGTATATCGTGAAATGAAGAAACGCGTCAATGGAGCAATACGAATTCTTGTTTCATAGACGCATTTTACTATATACAAATGTAAATTGCAACCTTATTGCTGTATTTTTATAGCGATAAACATTGCGCGCTCTATATCTGTCTATATTTCGGCGGTTCTGTTTCGTACAAGTCTGTTCCGAGAGAGTCGATAAGCACTATTACAGGCAGATTTTCCACCGTAAGCTTTCTTATCGCTTCCGTTCCCAAATCCTCATACGCCACTATTTCGGACTCCTTTATGCACTTTGACAAAAGCGCGCCGGCTCCGCCTATGGCGGCGAAATAGACCGCCTTATTGCGAAGTATTGCATCCTTTACCTCGCGCGTCCGCTTTCCCTTGCCTATCATTCCGCGAAGCCCCAGGTCAAGCAGCTGCGGAGTGTACTTGTCCATTCTGCTTGCCGTTGTCGGTCCTGCCGAGCCGATAACGCGCCCGGGACGGGCGGGGGAAGGTCCGAGATAATACACGATGCTTCCACGAATGTCAAAGGGCAGCGGCTTTCCCTCGTCAAGCGCCCTTTGCATCCTCTCGTGCGCTGCGTCGCGCGCGGAATACACCGTGCCGCTCAGGTAAACCATATCGCCCGCGCGAAGGGATTTTGCGTCATCCTCGGTAAGCGGCGCGTTTAAGTATCTTTCCATCAGATTTCCCTCCCGATATGGCGGTTAACGTGGCAGCAGATGTTGACGGCTACGGGAAGCCCTGCGATGTGCGTAGGATAGGTTTCAATGTTGATTCCCAGCACGGTAACGCGCCCGCCAAGACCGGCAGGGCCTATTCCTAATTTGTTTGCTTCCGTAAGCAGCTCGTCCTCAAGCTTTGCTGTGCCGCTGCTTTCGGAATGACTTCCTGCCTTGCGCGTCAAAGCGTGCTTTGCCATTATCGCGCACTTTTCAAAGTCGCCGCCTATTCCAACGCCTACATACATCGGCGGGCAGGCGTTGGGACCCGCGTCGCGGATTGCGCTTATAACCGCTTCCTTAACGCCCTCCGCTCCCTGCGCGGGCTTGAGCATGAACACGCGGGACATATTCTCGCTCCCGAAGCCCTTGGGGGAGAGGGTTATATTCACCCTGTCGCCGCCGACTATTCGGTAGTGTATTATCGCGGGCGTGTTGTCGCCTGTATTGACGCGCAGAAGCGGGTCGCCGACAACGGATTTGCGCAGATAGCCGTCCCGATAGCCGCGCCTTACGCCCTCGTTCACCGCGTCCTCAAGGCTTCCGCCGATGAAGTGAACGTCCTGTCCGACGTCAAGAAAAACGACCGCCATACCCGTGTCCTGACATATCGGAATCGTTTCCTCGCGCGCGGTTTCAAGGTTCTCGCAGAGCTTGCCGAGAACCATTTTGCCTATCGGAGATTCTTCCTTTTCACCCGCTCCGTAAATCAGCGCCTCCATATCGGGGGAAAGCCTGTGGTTTATCGAAACGCACATTTCGCTTATCGCGTCGGTTATTTCGCTTACCTGTATTTCTCTCATCGAATTCCTCCCGTTGCCTCTGCCTGAAGGAAAAAACGCAGGGGCGGTCGC
>CAZUTB010000195.1:0-4682 GCA_964622905.1 uncultured Oscillospiraceae bacterium
TGAGCGAGCATACCAAGCCCGACTCCGCACGGGAAGCCGACAAGGAAGGAAAAGCGAAGCCCAGTATTTGTGTTCCTGCGAAGGGTTCTCCTGTCGCCCCTTGCGCTTGCAGCGGATATAGCGGGAACAAGCGTGAGGCTTATTGCTATTGAAAGCGCGGTAGGAACATTGATAAGCGGAATAACTATTCCCGAATACAAGCCGTATAGATTGCGCGCCGTGGGAAGCTCCAGCCCCGCGGTAAGCAGGCGGTTGACTATCATCGCCGCATCAATCTGCCCCGCAAACGGGACGATGCACGCCGAAAGCGTTATCGGAATAGCAATAACGACAAGCTTCTTGATTATTTTCTTTGCGCTTTCCTCATCGGTATTCTCAGCCTGCTCAAGGCGAAGGAATTCGGGCATTGAGCGATGCTTAACAAACATCATATAAAGAAGCGCGATTCCCTCGACAATGGAGGTTCCCAAAAGCGCTCCCGCCGCTCCGTAGGCAATGCCTTTAGCTGCTCCAAGGGATGCAAGCGGCAGCGCGACAAAGACCTTTCCGAGCTGCTCTATAACTTGAGAATAAGCCGTCGGGCCCATCTTCTGCCGCCCCTGCAGGAAGCCTCGGTAGGCGCTCATTGTGCAAACCATCCAGAGCGACGGCGCTATCGCGATATAGCCAAGGCGCGATTCGGGGTCGGCAACCATAGCCGAAAGCAGACTTGAGCCGAAAATCATTATGAGCATGGAAATAACGCCAAGCACGGTAAGCAGGCGGGAAGCGACGCGGAAGGTTTTTATGGCTCCGGCGGGGTCTTTTCTCGCAATATGCTCGCTGACAAGGCGCGAAACAGCAACAGGAATACCTGCGGACGAAATTTGAAGCAAAAGCGTATAGGTGGGGAACACGAGCTGATAGGTTCCGATTCCCTCGCCGCCGATAATATTGCTCAGAGGGATGCGGAAGAATATTCCTATCAGCTTTGCAATAATGCCCATAACGCTGAGTATTGTTACTCCGCCTATAATGTTTTTCTGGGTCTTTGTCATAAGCTTCCTCACAATTGCAGCAGATTATATGCGCCCGCAGTTATGGAAAAACAGGCGGCGGGCTAAGCTTTGCACAGTATAAGGAAAGAGCTTTTGCAGGCGCAAAAGCTCAGACTGTCAGCCTAAGTCCGCATCGCCCTCATGCATACAAGGGTGATTATAATGCATTTGACGAAAAATGAAAAGCGTTAGCGTGATTTTGCGTTTACGCAGAGTGATTTTGCGTTTGCGCAGCGCGGAATACTCTGTTATGAAGCGTTACTGCTCCATCTGCCGCGCAACGATACCCGCCGCGGTTTCCGCAACCTTTATTTCCGTATCGCCCATCTTAATCCCGTTTTCCTTGCTGAGAAGGACTACCGCGCCGATAGGCTCGCCGTCCGCGATGATGGGAGTTATAACCTGCGCGGTATAACCGCCGGCGTCGTCATCCTGCGTTACGGTAACGGCCTTACCTCCGCCGCTCTTGTTGATGGCTATCGTCTGCCTTCCTGCGATAGCGTTTTCCATCTCGCGGCTGATTGGCTTATCAAACAAATCCTTTTTCGTGCTTCCGCTTGCCGCAACAACCTGATCCCTGTCGGTTATGCAGGCGATGTGACCCATAGCGCGGAACAGCGACTCGGTGTAGTCCTTCGCAAACGGGGTCATCTCCCCTATCGGCGAATACTTTTTCAGAATTACCTCGCCGTCGCGGTCGGTGTAGATTTCCAGCGGGTCGCCCTCGCGTATACGCAGCGTTCTCCTTATTTCCTTTGGAATTACCACACGCCCAAGCTCGTCGATTCGCCTGACTATACCCGTAGCTCTCATAAAAATCGCTCCTTGCATTTTGATTTCCGTGCAATGCAAGTGTTTGTAAATGGAGGCGAATTATGCAACGCCGCGCGCAGGTGTATTCTGGCAGATTTAGCATTTCGTTCAGCGGCTTGCGCAAACGGGCGAAAATATGCAAAGAAAGCAGCCGCGCCTTACGAGAGCAAAGCGCGGCTGCAAAAACGATTGCCGAATGGTTTACTTGTCATCCGCAAAGGTGAAGCCGTTCTTTCCGCGCTCCTTTTGGCGGTAAAGCGCAGCGTCAACCTTGCTGTAAAGCGTTTCAAAATCCTGCCCGTCGCTCGGTATAAGCGCTATTCCAAGGCTTACGGTGATAGGCGGCTCCTCGGGATTCGATTGGAGGTTAAGGGCGCAAATCTGCTTAGCCTTCTTTTCCGCAACCTCCCTGCGCGGAATGCTTCTGAGGAAAACAAAGAACTCGTCGCCGCCAAGCCGCCCAACCAAGTCATCCTTTCTCAGTATGGACGATATGCTTGCCGCAAGGCTGCGGAGAACTAAATCTCCCGCGGCGTGGCCCTTTGTATCGTTAACCTGCTTGAAGCCGTCGATATCAAGCATTATGAGCGCATGAATCTCATTGCCCGCGCTGCCCGCGACAATCTGTTTAAAGCGGTCAATGAAGGTTATTCTGTTGAGCGCGCCGGTAAGCTCGTCCGTTTCGGAGCGCTTTAGCGTAAGCAGCTGGAGGCGCTTCTTCTCGTCGATATCCTCGTACATAAGGTACGCCTCAACATCCTTGGAATTCGGATATTCGACAAGGTCAACGGAAAGCCGTATGTACCTGAGCCTCCCGCCGTCGTCAATACCCTTGTATTCGATGAAATCCGAGCGATGCCCGCGATAGTAATTCGCCAGAAGCGCATTGGAATTCATGAATGCAAGATAGCGCATTCTGTCCTCCGGCGCAACGCATTTTACGGTGTACTCCGCGGTGCGCTCGTCGAAGGTACTCTTATCCTCGCTGAAGTTAATGGTTAAAAGGCTGCCCTCGCGGCTGTCATAGGAGGCGTTTTTGCTGAGGTTGCAGCGGAAGAGCGTATACGATTTTTCATCGCGCTCATTAAGCGACTGCTGCCACTTATTATACACAAACTCCTTTTCAAGCTGGTCGGTGATATCGGCAAAGGTTATAACCGCCGAAACAGGCTCATCGGAACTGTTAAACACGGTGGTAAACTGCGCCCTCAGCCAGCGCCACCCCTTCTGCGAATGCTGCTGAAAGGTGCAGCCTCCCGCTTTTTCACCCTTGATTATGTTCTCGAACATACCGATATAATCATCGGCGGTATCCTTGGATACCCGCGCAAGCGCCACCTGCTCGTATGGCATACCCGTAAGCACGCCCGACACCTCATACATAGGGTTCAGGGATTTTGGCAGAGAAAGCGTCCTGCGCTTTATATCAAACCTAGTCAGAATACTTCCGGTGTGCTCTATCGCCAGCCGGTTCTCTTCCTCGCTTACGCGCAGGCTCTCCTGCGCCTCTCGTTCGGCGGTTATATCATAAAGCACGCAGTTAAGGACAAACCTATCCTCCGTAATATCGGCAGCCTTGCCCTTGAAGCTGAACCAGCGAAGCTTGCCTTCCTTGGTTCTGCAGCGGTAAACGCACTCGCCGATATCGCCCCTTCCGTGAGTTTTAATGAGCATTTGCGCAACATCGCGAATCTTTCCCTTGTCCTCATCAACAATAAGGGCATAAGGGTCTTTTTTCGTAATCTCCTCATATTCCTCTCTGGTATAGCCGGAAAAATTATAGAAGCCCTCGTTATAATACATAACCCTGATGCCGTTTTTAGAGAACTCGAATGAAGCAAGCCCGCCTGGGATGCTCTCGGTAAGCAGGCGAAGCTGCGATTCATTCTCTCTTGCGCCCGTGACATCCCTGCTGACGCCGTAAATACCGACAACGCTTCCGTCCGAATCAATTAACGGATACTTGGAGGTTGTGATGTAGCGGAAGCCCTTCTTAGCGTCCGGAATCTCTTGCAGGATATTCACGACGGCTTTGCCGGTTTTCATTACATCGGTATCGCTCTCCGTGAATATTTCGGCAAGCCTTGGCGAAAACACCTCGGAATTGCACTTGCCGATAATATCGCGCTCGTTCTTAAAGCCCATGTCAATAGCTGCCGCGCGGCTGAATGAAACATACCTAAGGTCCTTATCCTTTATATATGCAATATCATCCGAAGAGGACATAACGGTTCTCAAGGCTATCGGCAGCATATCCTGAAGCGACATAACTTTATCCGAAAGCGCAAGATAGCAGGTGTACAGGAGGTATACTCCGCCCTCGCCGCGCACGATATTCGCCACGATGTGGAACGGCTTATACTCCGATTTGCCGACAAGGATACGCACATCGCAGATAGCGTTGCGCTTCTGCCTTATCGCGGAGTCAATCTCACGCGCGATAATGCCCCTGTCCGCTTGGAAAACTGCGGCAAGCACTGATTCATCGTTATATTCATAAGGCGAGCGCTCGACAAGCTGCCAGTAGCGCTTGTTGATATGCACAACGTTTATCTGCCCGTCCTTATACTCGTAAAGCGCCGCGCCGCAGGGCATATTGTCCAAGAGCCTTCTCTGCATATCCTCTGTTTCCTTTGCGGAGGATATATCGGTGAAATAGGCGTTCAGGTTATAGCCATCGCTGCCCGCGGAGTAGAAGCGCCCGAAGACCATTGTCCAAAGGTACTCGCCATCGGCTTTTTTGAGCCTGCACCTTGTATTGAAGGGGAAGCTTTCCTTATGCCTCGACAGGAAGATATCACGCAGCTGAGCGGCGTCATCGGGATGAACAAG
>CAZUTB010000196.1:0-4652 GCA_964622905.1 uncultured Oscillospiraceae bacterium
AATGGGTTACGCCCTCGGTGGAGGCATGAGCGCGGTGAGCCGTTCCGAAAGCGTCGTTAACATAGATTTCGCCGAACTCGGCAAGCTTCTTTGCAAACTCGGGGTCGTTCTTTTCCTCTTCCTTGTGGAAGCGGAGGTTCTCAAGCAGCATTACGTCGCCGTCCTTGAGCGCGGCAGCCTTAGCCTTGGCGTCATCGCCAATAACGTCGGTCGCCATAGCAACGGGCTTTCCAAGCAGCTCGCTGAGGCGCTTGGCAACGGGAGCGAGGGAGTACTTCATGTTGAATTCGCCCTTCGGACGTCCCATGTGGCTGCAAAGCACAACCTTAGCGCCATGCTCCATCAGATACTTGATGGTGGGCAGTGCGCCGACGATACGGTTCTCATCGGTAATGTTCTTGTTTTCATCCATTGGCACGTTAAAATCAACGCGCACGAGTACCTTTTTTCCGGATACGTCGATGTCCTTGATAGTCTTCTTATTCACGGTGACAGCACTCCTTTGCCTCTGGTTTAATATCACAAATGCCGTATTCGGCATAGGTGGCTTTTTCAGTTGGAGCCTATAATCTCCAGTATTCCTTCCGCCGCGCCCTCGTCGGTCACAAGTATCGCGTGGGGGAAGCGCCGCAGAATTGCGGTCATTGCCTCCGCCTTGCGTTTTCCTGCCGCAACCGCCGCCATTTTGGCTCCGCTTTTCAGGCGGGTTGGGTCGATTCCGACGGATGAGGCTACGCAGACCACGTTTCCGTCCCTGTCATAATATGAGCCGAATGCCTCCGCAACCGCGCCCTTTTTGCTGAGGTCGCTTACAAACGCGCCGCTTAGCCCGTGCTGCTGCGCCATATCGTCCGCTCTGCCGATTCCGTGAATCACGATATCGGCGCGCTGGCACAGCTCAATGGTTTCGCGAACCTCGGGCAGCTTGAGCATTTCGCTCATAGCGCCCGCGTCAAGATGGTCGGGAATGTGCATAAGCCGGTGGTGAGCGCCAAGCCGCCTTGCCATTTCGGCTGCAAGCGTGCTTGCCTGCGTTTCCACCGCACGTCCGACTCCGCCGCGCGCGGGAACAATCATAATGTTCATCGGCGTCTGGCTGGAAACGCTTGTCGCAACCTCGGACATTGTGGTTCCGCCGGTTATCGCAACTATCATTCCGTCCCGAAGCATTGAGCGCAGCTTTGCAGCGGCGGCTCGTCCAACCTCGCGAAGCACCTGCTTATCCTCGTCCGCGTCGCCCGATACTATTATAACACGCTCGATATTGAGCGTGTCCGCAAGATGCTTTTCCATCTTCGTTATTCCGCGCATCTGCCTTGAAAGCTCGCGCGCGGAGGGGAGAAGCTCAAAGCCGGCGGGGGATAGGGACATTCCGGACGCATCCAGGGAGATAAGCTCCGCTTCCTTTAGCGATGAAGCGATTGCGCGTATTTCCCTCTCGGGCATACGGAGGCGCGAAGCGAGCGCTCGCCTTCCGACGGGCTGCAGCGCCGCGATTCTTTCCAGCACAAGCGCGCGAAGCCCAAGCTCGCGCATCAGGTCAGGTGCAAGGCGCTGAATCGACGCAATACCGGTTTCGTCCATCGTGTCGGCGCTCCTTCCGTTCCGGCAAAAATAGTCCCTGCCGGACAAAATCTGACCCGCTTACTAGTATAGCCCAATGCAGGTAAGAAAGCAAGCTGAAAGCGATAAATAATTAACAATCGAAGCTTGTCAAAAAGTGTTTTGACAGGCTCTCGGAGCAAGTGCGCTCCGCTTACTTGCTCCGGTTTTCAGCTTTTACTGTTCGGCTGCGCCTCACGGTCGTAAAAGCTGCAAGGAAGCGGTATAGATACCGCTCCTCGTGGCGGCAGAGCCACCCCTGCGGATTTCAGATGAGGGGGTTTTACCCCTTCATGCTTCCCCAAAGCAACAATCGGGTTTTAACAGAGCAAATCTTTTGGTATGCCGTTACCGGAGTTAAACTATCTTTGTTACTTCGTAGCCCGCGCCCTCAACGGCGCTTTTAAGCTGCTCGTCGGTTACGGGAGCGGTCATAGTCACCTTTGCAAGCTTGTTTTCAAGCTCCACCTTTGCGCTCACGCCCTCTATTGAGGTAAGCGCCTTTTCAACATGAGCGGCGCAATGCGCGCACATCATTCCCGAAATGTAAACCGTCTTTTCCATACTGGTTTCCTCCTCTTTTTCTGCGGCTTTTGCCGCCTTGATATTCTTGCTGCCTTCGGCGCGGAAGCGGCTAAGCCTCAGCGCGTTCAGTACAACGCATACCGACGATAGGCTCATTGCGGCGGCTGCAAACATCGGGTCGAGCCGAAGCCCCAGCCATGAATAGAACGCGCCTGCGGCAATAGGAATGCCGATGGAGTTGTAGAAGAACGCCCAGAACAAGTTCTCCTTTATGTTGCGTATGGTTCTTCTGCTCAAATCCATCAATGTGACAATGTCCTTGAGGTCGCTCTTTAATAATATCACATCTGCGGAGTCTATCGCTATATCTGTTCCTGCGCCTATCGCAACTCCAAGGTCAGCGCGCGTAAGCGCAGGGGAGTCGTTTATGCCGTCGCCGACCATTACAACGCGTTTGCCCATAGCTTGCAGCTCTCTTACCTTCTGCTCCTTGCCCTCGGGCATTATGTCGGAAACCGTTTCACTTATTCCCGCTTTCTTCGCTATCGCCTCGGCGGTCCTCTTCGTGTCGCCCGTAAGCATTATAACGCGCTTGCCCATTGCCGAAAGCGCCTCTACCGCGCTTTTGCTGGAGGCCTTTATCGGGTCTGCAACCGCGATAAGCCCAAGCAGCCTTCCGCCCTTGGCAAAGTACAGGGGAGTTGCCTCGGCGGGGCATTCTTTGACGGCGCTGTCAAGCTGCTTTTCGTCAATTCCGATTTCCTTCATATACAGGGCGTTGCCGCCGCAAATCATGCTGTCTTCGCTTTTTGCGCTTATTCCGCGCCCGTCATGGCTTTCAAACTCGGTAAGCTCAAGTGTTTTTACGCCTGCGCCCTCCGCGTATTCGTTTACCGCCTTGGCAAGCGGATGCTCGCTGTACTTTTCGAGGGATGCGGCAAAGCCTAGCAGCTCCTCCTTGCCCTCCGTCGGGAAAACGCCTATAACCGCGGGCTTTCCCTCGGTTACAGTGCCTGTCTTGTCAAGCAGTATAACATCCGCTTTTGCGGCGGTTTCAAGCGCCTCTGCGCTCTTTATGAGTATCCCGTACTCCGCTCCGCGCCCTGTCGCAACGGATATAGCAACGGGAGTTGCAAGCCCTAAAGCGCAGGGGCAGGAGATTACAAGCACGCTTATTGCATACCCGAGTGCAGTCCCTATTTCCTCGCCGGCGATAAGCCATGCCGCAAGCGAAATAATGGCGATAAGGGTAACCACGGGCACAAATACGGCGCTCACCTTGTCCGCAATCCTTGCAATAGGCGCTTTTGTCGCTCCGGCGTCCTCAACAAGCGCTATGATTTTCTGTATTGTCGAGTCCGCGCCCGTGCGCGTCGCTTTTACCTTTACATAGCCGGAGGTATTCACGGTTGCGCTTATAATTGTGTCGCCCGCCTGCTTTTTCATCGGCAGGCTTTCGCCCGTAACCGCGCTCTGGTCAAAATGCGCGCTTCCCTCGGTTACTATTCCGTCCGCGCAGGCTCTTTCGCCACCCTTTATGATGAGTATGTCGCCCTCTTTAACCTCGTCTGCGGCAACTATTGCCTCCGCGCCGTCCCTTTCAATCCTTGCGGTTTTCGGTGAAAGGTCTATGAGCCGCCGGAGTGCGTCGCCCGTGCGGCGCTTCTGCCTGCTCTCAAGGTATTTGCCTATTGTAACGAGGGTCAGAATCATACCCGCGCTCTCAAAATACAGCTCCATCGCCGCGTGCTCTATGTGCGTAAGGTCGCCGGATGCCGCCCTTACTATCATTCTTACAATCGTGATAAGCGCGTATATTATGGAAGCGCTTGCGCCCATAGCGATTAGGCTGTCCATCGTCGGGCTTCTTTGAATTATCGCCTTGAAGCCGCGCGTGAAGTAGACAAAGTTGAGAACAACAATGGGGATAAGCAGAATAAGCTGCGCAAACGCAAAAACAAGCGCGTTCTCTGCGCCCCTCAGGAACGCGGGAAGCGGCCAGTTCATCATATGCCCCATGCTTATGTAAAAAAGCGGAATCAGAAGAATGACGGAAAGGCGAAGCCTCAGCTTGACTCTTTTTTCCTCAAGCTGCTGCTCCTCCTTCTGCGTATCCGCGGGCTTAAGCCCGTAGCCTGAGTCGGAAACGTTCTTTATAAGCTCTCTTTCCGCCTCGTCGCTTTCAACCTCGGCAGTAAGCAGGGCGCGCATTAGGTCAACCTTAGCGTTTTTTACTCCCTTCGTCTTTGCCGCCGCTTTTTCAACGTGCGCTTGGCATCTGGTGCAGGTCATTCCGGTAACAGCGTACTTTCGCATACTAAGCCTCCGTAGTTCGCAATACATCATTATCATACACCAAATTTGCTCTTTTGAAACGCTCATGCTTGCCATTTCTCAGCTTTGGCGCTACAATATGAGCATTAATCCTGAAAAGAGGTTTTAATAATGGAAAAATTCAGTCAGATTAAGTATGAACGTCCCGACCTCAGCGCTGTTAAGACGGGAATGGAAAAGAACGCGGAGCG
>CAZUTB010000197.1:0-4645 GCA_964622905.1 uncultured Oscillospiraceae bacterium
ATATATCCGCTCGCGCCGGAGCGCTCCCGCGAGCGCCTTGTAAAGCTCATAGCCGTTTCGCTCTCGCGCCTTGCCGTTATAAACAAATCCGCAAAGGAGGGATGCGCCTCGTATGCGTCCTCCGGCATAAGCACAGGCTCAAAATACAGCCGCAGAGAGATTTCCCGAGCCTCCGCCGACAGGCTTTTCAGCTCGCAATTAACAAACAGCGCGCCGGTCAGCGGTTCAAGGCAGCAAGTCAACGCAAGCCTTACGGAAAGCGCCGCAAAGCTCACGCTCAAGCCGCCGGGGAAGAATACCGCGTTTTCCGTATTGCCGTTTACTAACGCATATTCGCCGCTCTGCTCGTCCTTTATATAGAAGTATAAGCCCGCGCGCCTTGAATGGACGTCCGCGGACGAGCGGAAAACAGAGCTGTTTCCATAGTAATAAGCAATAGAACCGTCCGCCGAAGCATTTAGCCTTCGCTCGCAGGAATACATTGCCCGCGCGGGAATAAGCCGCGTTCCGCGCTTTGCGGTATATTCGCCCTTCGCGGCTTTTCCGGTTGACGGAGGAACGCTCGGAAGCATTCCCTGCCGCCCTGCTGCCCTGACGGGGCTTCCTTGGCAGAGCAGTGTTTCAAACGCGCTTATAGTAGGAATATGCGAAAACATCGTCATAGGGCTTTCCGCGCACAGGTAGTTCGCTATCGCGGTGAGAATCATCCCCTGGTGGTGCGCCATGTGGCTGAAAATGGGTCTGTACGGCAGCTCCAGCCCAATCCTCGGCTTGCTGAAATCCACCGCCTCGTAAAGCCCGTATTCGCCGCTTAGCCCCATTGAGCGCATTCTGCGCAGGTTCTCAAGCTCTCCGCGCGGGTCAAGGCAGAGCGCGAGCATTCCGGCATAGGGCGCAATAACGCCGCCCTCGCAGCGTCCGTCCTCGGCAAGCGCTTTCGCTCCAAACGCCTTATACTGGTAATTCATCAGGTCGTCAAATCTGTAATAGCCGCTTTCGGAAATGCCGAACAAACCGCTTTTGCTCTCCTTTTTCTGCACGGCTACCGCGGCGGCGCAGGCGTCAAACAAGAGCGTGAAGCGGTAAAGCGGCAGCAGCAAATGCGGCATAAGGTATTCAAACATCGTTCCGCTGTACGACATTACCGCTCCGCGCGGTGCGTTCCACGCGGGCGAAACCGCAAGGCGCGAGAAATGCGAGCGCGGCACCTGCCCCAGAGCTACGGCGGTAAAGGATAAAAGTCTTGCCTCGCTGCAAATCAGGTCGTAATGCGCTCCCTCCGGCTGCTGACCCGAAAACGCGCCTATATAGAACAGGTCTGTGCTTGAATCATAAAGGAAGCCGAAATCCATTGCGTTTGCAAATTCGTCAAGCCTTTCGCTCAGAAGCGCGCAGCGCTTCGGCGCGGCGGGAAGCCATGTTCTCAGCGCCTGCGAAACGCACAGCAGCGCGGCGCAGAGGTTACCGCTGTCCACGCTTGAAATGAACACAGGCTCAAGCGGCGATAAAAATTGCGTGTCATACCAGTTGTAGAAATGCCCTCGCTCCCTTTTGAGCCTGTCCATTGCATCCGCTGTCCGCTCTATCCGCTCAATCGCGTCTTCTCTGGAAAGCAGCCCGAGCTGCTTTGCCGAAACTAAAGCAGTCAGATAAAAGCCTATGTTGCTCGGGCTTGTCCTGTGTGCAATTCCCTTGTATGGCGAGAGCTGTATATTATCGGGCGGAAGAAAATTGTCCTCCTTGGTTACGGTTTTCTCATAAAAATCGAGCGTTTCAGCCGCGGTTTCCATAAGCAGCCGCTTTTCCTCGCGCGAGGGCTTTTCCTTTTCGGCAAGCGGCTTTTCGAGGTATGGCACAAAGAAAGGAATTATGATGAATATCGCCGATAGCATAAGCCCAGGGACAAACAGAGCCTCGTTTGTAAACGCGCAGAGCGCGGAAAGAATCGCTATCAGCAGCTGTGACCATGCATCCCTTAGCCTGAAATGTGGGCTATTGCTTTCTTCCTCGGCGCTGGTCGTCCACTGCAATAGGAATTTCCGCGAAAAAACCATTCGCCATACGGCTCTTACAATAGCGTCGTAGCCTGTCGCGGTTTCGATGGGCAGAAGGGCAAAGCGGACGGCGGAGGAGCAGAAGCCTATCCTGTCAAACGGAAGGAGCGAGGGCAGAAACCATATTGCTATAAGGAGCTGCAAAAGAATTGCGTCGCCCGTAAAGCTGCTCCATATAAGCAGCGCTAAATACGCCTGCGGGTAAAGCGAAAGCAGAATGTTCTGCAAAATCTTATGCCTGCCTGCGGCGGAAAGCGGGTTCTTTTCTCCCTCTGCGCCGAAGCGCTTGAACCTTATGAGATACGGCATCAGCTGCCAGTCGCCGCGTATCCAGCGGTGCATCCTCTTAAGGTAGGGCTTCAGGTACTGCGGATGGCTGTCAAGCAGGACAATATCGGATTCAAGCCCGCAGCCGGAAAGCTCGCCCTCTAAAAGGTCGTGGCTTAAAACGCGCTTTGGGGATATATACGGCGAGGTTGAGTGATAAAAATCGCGGACGCTGTAAATGCCCTTGCCCATAAAGCTTGAGCTTTTGAGTAAGGAGGACGGCGCGTCAAACTCTGACTGCTGATAGGAGTCCATCCCGCCGCGTCCGCCAGTCAGAAGCCCGAACGGAGTTTTGAGCGCTCTCAGGTCTGCGGACATTCTGGGCGAAATTACGCTGAAGCCCCGCGCTCCGTTCAAGGTCAGGCGCCTTTGGGTCATCGGGTGCAGTATTGTCGCGGTAAGCTCCGCCGCGCTTCCCGGGGGAAGCACGGTGTCCGCGTCGCAGGTAAGCACATATTCATATTTGCCCTGCAAGCTTTCGGGCGGTATGGAAAACGCCGCGTAGCTGTCGGGGCAGGGCAGACCCAGGATAAGCGAGTTCAGCGATTCCATAGCGCCGCGCTTTTTCTCGCGCATCGTGTAGGCTTCCTCGCTTTTATCGTATACGCGAGCGCGCTGGAGGTAGAAAAACCGCTCCCCGTACTCTTGGCAAAGCGCCTCTATTGCTTTTTTCGCAGCCGTAACTATCGCTTCGTCCGCCGCCTCAACCGGAAGCCGAGAACCCTTGAAATCGCCGAGCAGTATGTATGAAAAGCGCTCGCCTTGGTTTGAATGATAGTGCATTGCAAGCCGCCTTGCCGCCCTTATCGCCGCGTGCTCGTCCGTCAGCAGAACGGGGGTTGCTATAAGCGTCCTTACGTCCTCCGGAAGCGCGTCCTCCCGAAGCCTCGGCAGAAACGCGGGCGGAAGCAGGCGCGAGAGCATATTCCCAAGAAGCGCTTTCAGCATAAAGAACGCGGCGAATGCCAGCAGGAATGCTGTGTACAGGTCGTAGTTAAGCACGGAAAGCCCCACAGCCCATACCGCGAGGAACAGCACGGCAAGCGTAAGCCTGTAAAGCAGGGGAGAATTACGATTTAACGTAAACGCTGCTTTGCCGCTTATCCTGAGCCTTCCCGCGCTCTGACAGAGCGTCTTTCTTCCGTCGCCGATAAGGTAATAGCCTATGTGCGTTTTATCCTCGCTATGACCAAGCCTTTGCGCTTCATCGGCAAGCTTTAAGGCGCATTCCGCCGTTTCGCTTTCGCTTTTTCCGCAGCGGCGCGCAAGCCTTTCACATTCCGTTCGGTAATAAGCGCGGCTTTTCATATCCATTTTCAGGTATACTTCGTCGCGTAAAAACAGGCTCTCGGTATATGAAGCGTTTTCGATGAATTTCTGCCTGTTCATCTGCCTGAGCGCTCTCAGCGAGGCTATCAGCCTGCTCACCTTGGCGCAGTCCTCGGCGTATTCTGTGTCATCCTTGTGCTGCGCAGGCGCTTTCAGGGCATTTATCAGCTCCGTGTAAAGCCTCGCCTCAAGCAAAAGCGGCAGCGCGGAAAGCTCCGCTTCGGAAAGCGGAAATATGCTCTGTGTTCTTTTTATCTCGCTTATCAGCTCTGCTGTGTCGATTCTGCCGTCATATCTTGAAATGCAGCATACCGCGAAAATGAGCGCGCGCACGGAGCCGGAAACGGTCGGGAGCGGAGGAAGAGAGCCGGCGGCGCTGAGAACCGAATCAAGCCCCATAAGCAGAAAGCGGCTGCTTTCCGCCGCGTCGCGCAGAGGCCTCGGAATATCCTCAAGCGTCCCGTACTGACAGGCGGCGCTTATAATTCTTTTCAGCCTAGAGTACATTCGCCTTGAAAAGTATGGGCGAAGCAGCAGAGAACGCTTTTCCCGTTCCTGCTCGGCTTTCCGCAAATACTCCGCCATTTCATCGCCGGAGCGGGGCAGAGCGCCCATTTCGCGGGGATATGCGCGCGCGCCCAGCCTTACCGCAGCAAACAGCGCGGCAAGCAGCGCAAGGCTGACTATTATCTCCATTGCGCCTCTCCTTTCCGCAAATGCTCTCCTGTCAGTTTGCTGAAAAGAAGGCGAATATATACATAAAAGACTCGCAGGTTAAAGCTTGTTAAAATTCTTTTGACAAGCTTTCGGAGCAAGTGCGCGATGCTTGCTTGCTCCGGTTTGCATCATTTTCTTGCTCAACCTGCGGTTTCGCGGGCAGAAAATGATATAGGAAGCGGCATTACAGCCGCTCCTCGGGGCGGCAAAGCCACCCC
>CAZUTB010000198.1:0-4633 GCA_964622905.1 uncultured Oscillospiraceae bacterium
AAAGCGCTCCTTTGCGAAGATATTTAAGCAAATTCTAATAAAAAGCATATTGACATTGCCTTCGCCGCGGCGTATAATCCGTTAGAATTCAAACTGTATGAATTCTAATTATTTTTTCGGAGGGATGAAATGTCTGAATGCGCGGACAGACAGAAAAATAAAAGACCTAAGCACATAGCGATTCTGTACGATATAATCGCGCATAAGCTTACCGTCTTCCAGAACAGGCTTCTTGAAAAGCTTGGAATAACGCAGCAGCAGAGCAGGCTTATGTTCTTTCTGCACTTTCACAGCGCCGAAAGGCTGAACCAGAAGGATTTGGAGAGCTTTATGCATCTCTCCGCCGCCTCGGTTACAAGCCTTATAGCGAACCTTGAAAGGCACGGCTACGTTGAGCGCAATGTTTCCGAAACGGACGGGCGGGTTAAGCTGATTCGCCTTACCGAAAAGGGCGAGGAAACTCTCCCCGCCATTGACGAAACGCTGAAGCAAATGGACGAAATTGTCATGGGAGGGCTTACCGAGGAAGAGAAGAGCTATATGGAGGAAATGCTTCTTCGGGTTGACAGAAATATAATGGAAAGGCAGGAAACCGGATGCTTAAAAAGATTCTGAAAAGCGTCGGCGAGTACAAAAAGTGGGCAATCCTGACGCCCGTCGTAATGATTGGCGAGGTGCTGATGGAAATACTGATTCCTTTCGTAATGGCGAAGATAATCGACGTAGGAATCAACGGTCAGGCAGGCATGGGCTACGTTCTTAAAATGGGCGGGCTTATGGTGCTTATGGCGTGCTGCTCAATGGGCTTCGGCGCGCTGGGAAGCCGCTTCGGGGCAAAGGCGGCTGCGGGCTTTGCGAAAAATCTGAGGAAGCGCCTCTTTGACGCTACCGCGGATTTCTCCTTCCGCAATGTTGACAAATTCTCGACCGCCTCCCTTGTAACGCGCCTTACAACGGACGTTAACAACGTTCAGAACGCGTTCATGATGACAATCAAAATGGCGGCGAGAGCGCCTATAATGCTTATCGGCGCTTTGATATTCGCAATAAGCATCAACGCGCAGCTGTCGCTCATATTCCTTTTCTCAATTCCCGTATTGGCTGTCTGCCTTACGCTTATCTTCACTAAGGCGCACCCGCGCTTCCGCGTAATGCTTAAAAAGTACGACGCCATGAACGCCTCCGTTCAGGAAAATCTTACTGCAATACGCGTTGTGAAGGCGTTCGTGCGCGAAAAGGATGAAACGAAGAAGTTCTCCGCAAGCGCCGAGGAAGTAAGAAAGGCGCAGCTGAAGGCGGAAAGGCTCGTAATTCTCAACGGACCTTTGATGACGCTAATCATGTACGCAACCATAATCGCCGTTATCTGGATAGGCGGCGGAATGGTAATGCAGGGAACGTTCCTGGTCGGCGAGCTTTCGAGCTTTGTAACCTATGTAACGCAGATTCTGATGAGCCTTATGATGCTCTCGATGATTTTTATGATGCTCGTTATCTCTTGGGCAAGCTTCACCCGCATATGCGAGGTGCTTGACGAGAAGAGCGACATCGTTTCCCCCGAAAACGCGGTTAAGACCGTCAAGGACGGAAGCATAGACTTCGATAAGGTTTCGTTCAGCTACCTTGGCGACAAGGAAAACTGCGTTATGAACAATATCGACCTTCATATAAAGAGCGGTGAAACCATCGGAATCATAGGCGGAACGGGCAGCAGCAAAACAACGCTGGTTCAGCTTATTCCGCGCCTCTATGACCCGACCCTCGGAACTGTGCGCGTTGGCGGCTTGGACGTAAAGAAATACGACCTTGACACCCTGCGCACACAGGTTGCAATGGTTCTGCAGAAGAACGTTCTGTTCTCCGGAACTATAATTGACAACCTGCGCTGGGGCAATCCCGACGCAACCGTTGAGGAGGTCGAGCAGGCTTGCCGTCAGGCTCAGGCTCACGACTTCATTATGTCCTTCCCCGACGGCTATCAGACCGTTATGGGTCAGGGCGGCGTTAACGTTTCCGGCGGGCAGAAGCAGCGCCTCTGCATAGCAAGAGCGCTGCTCAAGAAGCCGAAGATTGTTATACTGGACGATTCAACAAGCGCCGTAGATACCGCGACTGACGCGAAGATTCGCAAGGCTCTGCGCGAGCAGCTCAGCGGAACGACAACCATAATAATCGCTCAGCGCATATCCACCGTTCAGGACTGCGACAGGGTGCTTGTGCTTGACAACGGCGAAATCAACGCCTTTGACACGCATGAGAATCTGCTGCGTGACAATCAAATCTATCAGGAAGTCAATGCTTCCCAGCAGAAGGGGGTGGCATAAATGCCGGGACCGGGTCGCGGAAGAGTGCCTATGGGCAAGCCTAAGAACGCGGGCAAAACCATACGCCGCGTTTTCAAATACCTCTTGGAATATAAGTATTCCATGCTTTTGGTTATGATACTCATCATCGCCAACTCGTTCGGGCAGGTTTACGCAATGTCCTACCTGCAAAACATCATTGACGACGCGCTTATGCCTACGGTTTCGGGCGTGCTGACGCTTGCCGAGGGAACGGCAAAGCTGCTCTCGCTGCTTTTGTGGATGGGCGGCTTATATCTGCTCTGCACAATATTCAGCTATGTGTACTCGCGCATAATGCTGAATGTTTCAACCGGAACGCTCTTGACAATCCGCAAGGAGCTTTTCACGCATATGGAATCGCTCCCTCTGCGCTATTTTGACACCAACACGCACGGCGATTTGATGAGCCGCTTCACCAACGATACGGACACCATGCGCGAAATGCTTTCAAACAGCATTGCAAACGTGCTTGCCTCCCTGGTTACGGTCATCACCGTTTTCGTCAAAATGCTTTCCTATTCATGGGTGCTTACTATTATAGTAATACTTATGATGGTTCTGCAGCTCTTCCTCATATCAAAGATTGGCGCAAAGAGCGGCCACTTCTTCAAGAAGCAGCAGACCGCAATAGGCGCGGTGAACGGCTATATCGAGGAGCAGATTGAGGGGCAGAAGGTTGTAAAGGTGTTCTGCCATGAGGACGCGAGCAAGCGCGATTTCGACAAGCTGAACGCGACCCTCTGCGATGCTTCAACCGAGGCGCAGACCTTTTCAAGCCTTATGGGACCCATTATGAATAACTTGGGTCATGCTCTTTACGCCATAACCGCTATCGCAGGCGGCTTGCTCGCCCTCACGAACGGTCCGTTCGCCGGAACTGCGGTTGCCATAAGCCTTGGTACTGTCGTTTCCTTCCTCCAGTTTACCCGCTCCTTCACTCAGCCGCTTTCGCAGATAGGTCAGCAGTTCAACGTAATCCTCGCGTCGCTTGCGGGCGCCGAAAGAATCTTCGGAGTGCTTGACCAGACACCCGAAACGGACGAGGGCTATGTAACGCTGGTCAACGTAACCTACGATGCGGACGGAACGCTTAAGGAAAGCGAAAAGCACACGGGGCAATGGGCATGGCGGCATCCGCATAAGGCGGACGGAAGCGTAACCTATACCCCCCTCAAGGGCGAGATTGTGCTTGACGATGTAACCTTTGGCTACAACGAGGATAAGACGATTCTGCATGACATCTCCATGACCGCAAAGCCCGGCGAAAAGATAGCGCTTGTCGGCTCTACCGGCGCGGGCAAGACGACGATAACGAACCTTATCAACCGCTTCTATGATGTTCCGGAGGGCAAGATTCGCTACGACGGAATCAACATCAACAAGATTAAGAAGGATGACCTCCGCGCCTCCCTCGCAATGGTTTTGCAGGACGCGCACCTCTTTACGGGAACTGTCGCGGATAATATCCGCTACGGAAAGCCCGACGCGACAATGGAGGAGGTCGTCAGCGCGGCAAAACTCGCCAACGCCGATTCCTTCATCGTCCACCTTGAAAACGGCTACGATACTTTGCTCACCTCGGACGGCGGCAACCTATCAATGGGTCAGCGCCAGCTGCTCACCATTGCAAGAGCGGCAATCGTAGACCCGCCCGTGCTTGTGCTTGACGAGGCAACCTCTTCCATTGATACGCGCACAGAGGCGCTTATCGGCGAGGGAATGAACCGCCTTATGAACGGCAGAACGGTGTTCGTTATCGCGCACAGGCTCTCAACCGTCCGCAATGCCAACAAGATAATGGTGCTGGAAAACGGCGAGATTATCGAGCGCGGCAACCATGACGAGCTTATCGCGCAGAAGGGCAAGTATTATCAGCTCTACACGGGAGCGTTTGAGCTGTCGTAAGGCGCTGCGCTACGCTTCGCTTCGCTTTCGGAGCAAGTAAGCTATGGCTTACTTGCTCCGTTTTTCAGCTTTTACTGTTCGGCATACGCCTCACGGTCGTAAAAGCTGCAAGGAAACGGGATAAATTCCGCTCCTCGGGGCAGCGGAGCCACCCCTGCGGAACTTAATTAAGGGGATCCCCCTTAATAATCCTCCTGAAAATTGGCGTGATAGTTTATGCGTTTTCGCCGCGTGTCTGTCTTAGCAGACGTGCGGCGAATTGTCATTGTTTACCAATATGGCATTAGCTTCATGGTCGTAAAATGGTACAAGGAAGCGGGATAGATACCGCTCCTCGGGGCGGCGGAGCTGACAACTGCGGATTACAAAAGAAGGCTTGCTCC
>CAZUTB010000199.1:0-4626 GCA_964622905.1 uncultured Oscillospiraceae bacterium
GATTATGGAGGTTACCTGTAAGCTTATTCAGTTTCACCGCTTCATAAACAGAGGCTTTCTATTGGGTCCCTACTGCCCGATATACGGCTTTGGGGCTGTGCTTGTCGCCGCAACTCTGGAAAGCTTCTCCGTGCATCCGCTGGCAGTTTTCGGGCTTGCCGTGCTGCTCTGCGGAATTCTTGAGTATTTCACAAGCTGGGCAATGGAAAAGCTCTTCCATGCCAGATGGTGGGATTACAGCAAGAAAAAGTTCAACATAAACGGCAGAGTGTGCTTAAATACCCTTATTCCGTTCGGCTTGCTCGGGTTAACTATGGTTTACCTGATTAAGCCGTTCTGCTTCAAGCTGTTTGAGAGCTTTTCGCCGCTGCTTACCGAGGTCTTGTGCATAAGCCTTGCTGTTATCCTCTTAGCCGATACTGTAATCTCCTCCAATGTGCTTGTGAAAATTCGCAGAAGTGCCGGAAACCAGACCGGCGACAGCACCGAGGCGATAACGAAGAATGTTCGCGAGGAGCTTATGAAGCGCTCCATGCTTCTCCGCAGGCTTCTCAGAGCATTCCCATATGCGCAAATGTATAATGCCGAGATTCGCAAAAAGCTGGCGGCGCAGAGGAAAGCGCTCCGTGCGGAGCTTGCCGAAAAGCGCAAGGGAATTACTCGTCAGTTGGACGAAATCGCGGGAAAAATTCACAAATAATTACGGCTGAAATGTACTCCGTGCTTTTCTCGCACCCGCTTGTTGAAACAATAACCACTTGGGATCCTGTTGATGACTGCCGGATCAAAGCGCCGTCGGGCGTAATGTATGCGGATAACACCCCGAAGCCCGTGTATAATAAGCTGATGGAGCTTATCCATAAGGACCGGACGACAGAGGCTGAGGTTACAGCAAACGCCGATGGGTATGCCAAGTTTACAGGCTTCAAGGGCGAATACCGCGCCGAAACAGAGGGCGGAAGCGCCGAGTTTACGCTTGGCTCTGTAAATGAAAAGGAAATTGAACTGAAAATTCGCCGCTGATTATCTGTATAGAGAATAATCACGGAGCGGTTTGGAGGTAGAATTATGCCCGATATCGGTCTTGCTGATGTCATAGGTCCGTGGATGGTAGGTCCTTCTAGCTCGCATACTGCGGGAGCTTGCCGCATGGCGAGCACTGCGCTCAAAATATTCGGAAAAGAGCCCTGCGAGGTTAATTTCACGCTCTATGGCTCCTTTGCGGAAACCTATCGCGGTCACGGCACGGATAAAGCGCTTCTCGGAGGTGCAATGGGCTTTGAAACCTATGACCCGAGGATTCGCAAGTCCTTTGAAATTGCCGCTGAGCGCGGGCTTAAGTATAGCTTTATAGAGGATCACGACACAATAACTGCGCATCCCAATACCGTCAGGATTGAGCTTATCGCGCCCGATAAAAGCAGACTTACCGCAACCACGGTTTCAATAGGCGGCGGCAAGATTAAGATAATCAAGCTTGACAATGTGGATGTAAACTTCACAGGCGAATTCCCGACGCTGATATTGAAGCACCGGAATGTTCCGGGCGTTATCAGCTATTTTACGGGCATACTCAGCGATTATTCCGTAAACATTGACAGTATGCGCTGTTACAGCGAGCCGGACGGCAAAAATTCGTATTCGGTAATTGAATCGGAGCAGCCGATAAGCAGAGAAATTATTGACGATATCAGAAGCAATAAGCTTATCCTTGAATCAATTTTGATTCAATAACGGGGGAGCGTTGTATATGGCGTTTGCAAGCGGGGCAGAACTAATAAATCTGTGCGAAACCGAGGGAATATCTATATCCGAAGCGATGCTGAGAGCCGAGGCTGAGAGGGGAAAGCAGAGCCGCAGGGATGTGCTTGACTATACGCAGAAGACCCTTGAGGTAATGCGCAACTCATATATCGAGCCGCTTAAGAATCCTGTTAAGGTTATCGGCGGAATGATTGGCGGCGAGGGCAAGCGGATTACGGACAGGCTTGACTCGGGTAAAAACATATGCGGAGCGCTTGTCACGAAGGCGATTGCGTATTCAATGAGCGTTATGGAGCAGAACTCCGCAATGGGCTGCGTTGTCGCCGCGCCGACTGCTGGCTCTTCGGGCGTAATGCCCGGAGTCTTCTTCGCGCTTCAGGAGGAGCGCGGGCTTAGCGATGAAACGCTCGTGAAGGGCTTGCTTTGCGCAGGTGCTGTAGGGTATCTCTATATGCGCAACGCGACGGTTGCGGGCGCGGAAGCTGGCTGTCAGGCGGAAATAGGCGCGGCAAGCGCAATGACTGCCGCCGCGGTGGTCGAGATGTTCGGCGGAACTCCAGCTCAGGCGCTTTCGGCAAGCGCGATATCCATAAGCAATCTTCTGGGACTTGTCTGCGATCCCGTCGCGGGGCTTGTCCAGTATCCGTGCCAGGCGCGCAACGCGATGGGCGCTTCAAACGCGCTCACCTGCGCTGAAATTGTCCTGAGCGGAACAATGGGAATCATCCCGTTTGATGAAATGCTTGAGAGTATGTATAAAATCGGCTTGGATATGCCTTCCTCCCTGCGCGAAACCGCCTTGGGCGGCTGCGCGGCAACTCCGACCGGCTGCAAATGGAGATGTAAGGTATTCGGAACGCCGCAGGAAAAGGAAAAGTAAGCCGAGATAAGCCTGTTGCCGGCATCCAAAGTATTTTGTGTAGCGGCAATGCCCTAAAACAAAGTATATACAGCAAAACGTCCGGAAAGCTCACTGTGAAGCTGCTCCGGACGTTTTGATTATGGTAAGTTTCGCTTGTGAAATTGTAAGAAGCAACAGCAAGCGCTACATTGGCTCGCTTTCGTCCTCTATCTCCCATTTATAGTACATGGTTTCAGATAGCGCGGGAACAACTGCGCCGTTCGTTTGGTTGACGATTGAGTTCACAACGCTTTCCCTGTCGCTTTCCCGCACAATAAAGCTTACCCTTATCTCCGCCGTGTATTCGGGGCTTTCTGTTATCACGGGCAGCTGAGCGAGCTGATATTGCAGCTTATCCCACATCGGGTATTTACAGGAGAGAACAAGCCGTGCGGAGGGCGTCATTTCGGTTATTTTTGCCGCCTTTACCGCAAGCGCCGCCGCGCGGCTGTAAGCTCTGGTAAGCCCGCCTACGCCAAGAAGTATTCCGCCAAAATATCTCACTACCGCAATTACGGCATGGCATATCTTTCGCGCCTTCAATACCTCCAGGATGGGCATTCCCGCAGTGCCGCCCGGCTCTCCGTCATCCGAAAAGCGCATTGCCGAGAAGTTTTCATCAATGATATACGCGAAAGCTACGTGCCTTGCTTCTCTGTTCTCCTCGCGGACGTATGCAAGAAACTCAAGCGCTTCCTCCTCGGTTCTGCACGGAGCGGCATATCCGATAAATCGGCTTTTCTTTTCGGTAAACTCATCCTGCGCGCCGTTTTTAAGCGTTATATACGGCTTCATTTGAGGATAACGCGCATATAGCTCTTCTTGCCCTTGCGCAGAAGCGCTCCCTCCGTTCCGAAGTCCTCCTCGGTGAGCAGCTTGTCAATGTCGGTTATCTTCTCGCCGTCGAGGGTTACAGCGCCCTGCTGAACCATCTTGCGCGCTTCGCCGCGGCTTCCGCAGAGTCCGCTTGACGCAAGGATTGTGGTAAGGCGGGCATCCGCAAGGAAAGCCTCTTTATCAAGCTCGAAGGAGGGGATATGCTCGGAGTCCGCTCCGCCCGCAAAGAGCGCGATAGCAGCCTCCTGCGCCTTCTTAGCTTCCTCCTCGCCGTGAATAAGCTTGGTTATCTCATATGCGAGAATCTGCTTTGACTCGTTGATTCTGCTGTCCTTGTATGAGCCAAGGCGATGCACCTCGTCCATAGGCAGGAAGGTCAGGAGAGCGAGGCACTTTTCAACATCGAGGTCGTCGATATTGCGCCAGTACTGGTAGAAATCAAAGGGCGAGGTCTTGTTCGCGTCGAGCCAGAGCGCTCCGGCAACCGTTTTGCCCATCTTCTTGCCGTCGTGGGTGAGCAAAAGCTTGCAGGTCATGGAAAACGCGTCGGTCTGCTCCTTGCGCCGGATAAGGTCTGCGCCGCTTAGCATATTGCTCCACTGGTCGTCGCCGCCAAGCTCAAGGCGGCAGCCGTAATTCTTGTAAAGGGCAAGGAAGTCGTAGCTCTGCATAAGCATATAGTTGAACTCAAGGAAGGTAAGCCCGCGCTCAAGGCGCTGCTTGTAGCACTCTGCGGTAAGCATACGGTTTACGGAGAAGTACGCGCCGACGTCGCGAAGGAAATCTACATAGTTAAGCCCAAGCAGCCAATCGGCGTTATTTACAATCATCGCCTTGTCATCGGAAAAATCGAGCAGGCGGCTCATCTGCTTCTTTATGCATTCAACATTATGCGCAATATCTTCCTTGGTAAGCATTTTGCGCATATCCGTCTTTCCGCTCGGGTCGCCAATCATTGCGGTTCCGCCGCCCATAAGCGCTATGGGTCTGTGTCCCGCGCGCTGCATATGCGCCATTGCCATTATCGGAATGAAGTGACCGATATGCAGGCTGTCCGCCGTCGGGTCAAAGCCGACATAGAAGGTGACCTGCTCCTTCTCAAGCAGCTTGTACAAATCCTCCTC
>CAZUTB010000200.1:0-4598 GCA_964622905.1 uncultured Oscillospiraceae bacterium
ACCGCAGATGGGGTATTTTCAGCGGGAAGGACTTCCCGTTCAAAATGCCACAGATACTAGGAAGCAAGCAAAATGGTGAAGGAGCGTACTCGGAGGTACGTGACTGAGCCATTTATGCGCAGCTGACACCGCAGACGGTGCGTTTTCAGCGAGCAGGAGCAGCTGACACCGCAGATGGGATATTTTCAGCGAGCAGGTTTATAACAATAAATCAGATGAGCCACTCATAAACTCAAACGTATCCTCCCTCGACAGCCTGTTAATCGCGCTTACAAGGGCGTTGACGGAGGATGCCATAATATCGTTGTGCGTGCCTGCGCCCCAGGAGAACCTGCCGTCTTCCGTAACTATTCCAACATAGGATATAGCGCGGGAATCAGAGCCGGTCGCAAGAGCGTGCTCCTGATACTTCTCAATCTTGTATTTCAGCGAAAAATGCTCGCTGAGGGCGTTGCTGACAGCGTCAAGACGACCATTGCCGCGAGCGTTCAGAACGACGGTCGCGCCCTTATCAATCTGCACGGTGATTGTCGCAAGAATCCCGCTGTGCTGGCGGAAATGCGCTTCGATAACGTCTATAGGCGAGAACTGGTCGATATAGTTTTCGCGGAAAATATTGAGAACCTCATTAGGGGTAAGCTCCTTGTGCAGGGTGTCCGAAATGCGCTTTACAAGCCGTCCGACATCCTCGCGCATTCCCTTCGGCAAATCATAGCCGAAATTATTTTCCAGCAAATAGCCGACTCCGCTCTTTCCGGACTGGCTGTTGATGCGGATTATATCCGCCTCGCTTCCGCGCCCGATATCGGCGGGGTCGATGGGCAGATAGGGAACGCACCACGGCTCCTGCGGGTTGTTCTTCTGCCAGCGCATACCCTTTGCAATAGCGTCCTGATGCGTTCCTGAGAACGCGGCGAAAACCAGCGCACCCGCATACGGATGGCGCGGCGGAACCTCCATACCGGTAAGCCGCTCGTAAATCTTCACGACCTCCGGAATGTTTTCAAGCGATAGCTTAGGGTCAACGCCCTGCGAGAACATATTTAGAGCAACCGTAAGCAAATCAAGGTTTCCGGTGCGCTCGCCGTTGCCGAAAAGCGTTCCCTCAACGCGCTCAATTCCCGCAAGCAGGCACATTTCCGCGTCCGCAACCGCGCAGCCCCTGTCGTTATGCGGATGCAGCGAAAAAACGACATTTTTTACACTGGAAAGCGCGTCAATAACCTCGCGCACCTGCATTGCGTAAACGTTGGGCATTGAGCTTTCAACGGTTGCGGGAAAATTAAGGATAAGCGGAGCGTCGGCAGTCGGCTCAAACGCAGCCGCAACCGCGCGCAGGTTTTCTATGGAATAATCCATCTCGGTTGTGGTGAAATTTTCGGGCGAATACTCAAAGCGAACCCGCTGACCCGAAAGCATTTCATCTCGGAGGCGGAGGCAGAGCCTCGCGCCCTCTGCCGCCATTTCCGTAAGCTCCTCGCGCGACTTACAAAAAACCGCCTCGCGCGAAATCTTAGCGGTAGAATTATACATATGCACGATGGAGCTTTTCGCGCCCCTGAGCGCTTCAAACGTGCGCCTTACGGTGTCCTCGCGCGCTATCGTAAGCACCTGAATCGTAACGTCCTCCGGAATCCGATTTTTTTCAATAAGCTCCCTTACGAACTCAAACTCGGTATCGGAGGCGGCGGGAAAGCCGATTTCAATCTCCTTGAAGCCAAGGCGGACAAGCGCGTCAAAAAACTCAAGCTTTTCGCTAAGGCTCATCGGAACATCCAGCGCCTGATTGCCGTCGCGGAGGTCAACAGAGCACCAGACAGGCGGCTTATCTATATAATCGCGCGCAAAGAAGCTTGTTTCGCGCTTCTCGGGCATACCATAGCGTCTTCCGTACTTCGAGGTGTTCAAACCGTTCACGCGCCTTTCAAATCTGATGAAAAGATGATAAGCTTTGAAGGCGGGAATGTCAAGAATATAGGGGAAAAGCAAAACAGGCGCAAGCCTGTCCGCGCCGAAAGCTTGTCAAATATTTTGACGAGCGCCGTAAGTGACATTTTGCGCTCTCTTTTGAAATCCTACCGCTCATCTTCGGAACGCCCGTTCCCTTGCGGATAAGTGAGAGGAAAAGCTATGACAAGCTGCGGAAAAGCGATTTGTCAAGCGTTAATTTTCCTTTATTGCGGCTCAATTTCCATTATCCGCAGCCTGAGGAAAGAGCATTTCACTTCCCTGCGGATATTAACTCAAAATTGCAATAATACAGATTATCACCATGACATTTTTGGCTTTGACCTCCGCAGCCGTAATACTTTTGTTATGAAAGTAATATTGACAATGTTCGCTTTACTCTTTATTCGGTGTATGTTATAATCAACTGAAACGGAAATCCATAGTCTTTCCGCAGTCACGGCGAACTTTCCCTCTGTTTATCCACGCGCAAAAGCGAGTGGAATCGCGGCTTTCGGGAGTTATCCCTGTTATCCGCACCCCCTACTACTACTACTATATATTATTACTACAGCAACATGATGGGGACGGGGAGCTTTCCTGCCGCGCAATAACTTTTAAACTGGAGGAATTCCGATGCTGTTTACCTGCGACGTACAAGAGCTTCTGGACGGATTGAGCACAGTTTCCCGCGCGCTTTCATCCAGACCCGCAAAGCAGATTCTTGAGGGTGTTCTGCTGGAAACCACCGAGAACGGGCTGAAACTTACCTGCACCGACCAAAGCCTTACGATAGAAACCTATCTTGACGCAACGGTCAAGGAGGAAGGGCAGGTTGTGCTTCCGGGCCGCCTGTTTACCGACCTTGTACGCAAGCTCAGCGGCGGTCTTCTTGAAATAAACGTAGATGAAAAGAACGTAGCCTACCTGCGCAACGCAGGCTCTACGATAAAGCTCTCCGGTCTTTCCGCGCGTGAGTATCCGCGCATGGATGAGCCGGACACCCAAAAGAGCGTTACCCTTCCGCAGAGCAAAATGCGCGATATGATAAATAAGGTAAGCTTCGCGGTCGCGACCGATGAAACCCGCCTTATTCTTACCGGAATCCTGCTTGAAATTACGCAGAGCGAAGTTCGTCTTGTTGCGCTTGACGGCTTCAGGCTTGCTATGCGCAGGCTGCCCGGCGCCTATGCGGACGTTGCCGCAGGCGAAACCATTGAAACCGTTGTTCCCGGCAAGGTTATGTCCGAGCTTGCAAAGCTGCTTTCCACCGATGATTCTCCGCTCACTATCTCCTTTTCGGACAGCAGAATGGAGCTTTCCTTCGGCAAAACCAAGATGTACAACGTGCTGCTCGTCGGCGAATACATCCGCTATCGCCAGATTATGCCCACAACGTGGACCAGCCGCGCAACCATCAAAACGCGCGAGTTCGAGCGCGCAATAGAGCGCGCAAGCCTTATGGCGCGCGAGGGCAAGAACAACCTTATCAAGATGCACATGACCCAGCAGGGGCTTGTTATAACCTCCAACGCGGAGCTTGGCGACGTGCATGAAAACCTTGATTTGCTGCTTGAGGGCAGGGATATCGACATCGCCTTCAACGTCCGCTATCTCAGCGATGTTCTCAAGAATATTGACGAGGAAACTGTCTGTATGCGCTTCACCTCCAATGTAAGCCCTTCGGTCGTTTGTCCGGCGGAGGGGGAGGATTATTTGTATCTTGTTCTTCCTGTCCGTGTCTTCGAGTGAGCCTGCTCGCTGAAAAGCCGCCTCTCGTCGTGAAAATCGCTTATCTTTGGATTATTGTGCGGCTGCAATAGGCATTAACCGCGTAGGGGCGCTACTGTGCGCCCGCCGAAACCCATATATGACCCATGCCTTAATTTATGCGAAATAGGGCGGGAAAACACAGTTTTCCCGTTGCGGGTTACGATTCTGTTTTTCATTATTCATCGCGAATCACAGTACGATAATTTGAACATAAACCAGAGAAATTTTTGGAGGAAAGCTATGAAAAAGGCTATTATCGGTGGATTCCTGGCGCTTATAGGCTCGCTGTGGGCAATCGCAATCGGAGCGTATGTGCAGTGCAATCTGGTTAACTCATGGAGCGGCAGCCGCTTCTGGGCTACCGTGTCGGAGAGCGGAGTCGGCTTTCCCTTTATCGCGTCGCTGATAATCCTCGCTTTAGGTGTTGTTATTCTGGCTGTGGAGTATTTCAAAAAGGAGAATTAAGCTAAGCCTCTCAAACAGCCCCTTCATTGCTTTACCGAAGCGATGGATGGGCTGTTTTCTTTTTCTTATCTTTGAGTCAGCTTCGCCTCTGCAATAAGCGACTGCACCTTGCATTCCAGCATCATTTCTGCTCGTGAAGCCGTAGGCTCAATATGAAAACTCGCCGCACGTCTGCCTTAGCAGACACGCGGCGAAAGCGAAGCACACACTAATTCAATTCCCACAAATTAATCACACCATAATTCAGGAGGATTATTAAGGGGGATCCCCTTAATTAGTTCCGCAGGGGTGGCTTTGCCGCCCCGAGGAGCGGAATTTATCCCGCTTCCTTGCAGCTTTTACGACCGTGAGGCGAATGCCGAACAAGGAAATGGTGCAAACCGGCGCAAGTAAGCTCCGCGCACTTGCGCCGA
>CAZUTB010000201.1:0-4595 GCA_964622905.1 uncultured Oscillospiraceae bacterium
AGCGTTGAAACGCTGTCCCTTAATACGCTTCATGACGGGGCAAGGCTGCTTGCCGAATTCTGCTCCGCCGTTGAAGCCGGATGGGAGGAAGAGCTTTGGAGCTGAAGGAATTGTGCCTTGCGCGCGGAATATCCGGCGATGAAGGCGAAGTAAGGGAATACATCAAAAAAGAGTGCCTTAAGTATACGGACAGCGTCCGCATAGGGCGCGGCGGCTCGCTTATAGCCGAGTTCAAGGGAAAGAAAAACCCCGAAAAGCGCGTGATGGTCTGCGCGCATATGGACGAGGTCGGCTTTAGCGTAACCTCCGCAACCGAGGACGGGCTGCTCAGAATTACCTCGGTGGGCGGAATTGACTCAAGGGTGTGCGTCAGCAAGCGCGTGCTTGTGGGCGATGGCGCTTTGTGCGGAGTTATCGGCGCTATGCCCATTCACCTCCAGTCGCAGGAGGACAGGAAGCGCGTGATGCTTCTCAGCGACCTTTTTGTCGATATCGGCGAAAGCACCAAGGACGGCGCGTCAAAGGCTGCGCCCGCTAATTCCTCAGTAACCTTCGATACCCCGTATACCGAGTTCGGCGCGGGGCTTGTGTGCTGCAAGGCGCTTGACGACCGAGTCGGCTGCTATAATATGCTGAGGCTCATGGAAAGCGCGCCGTTTGACGATACTGTTATCTTCGTTTTCACCTCCATGGAGGAGGTTGGGCTTCGCGGCTCGCGCACAGCCGCCTATGACGTGAATCCCGATAAGGCGCTTGTGCTGGAGGCGACTGCGGCTAACGACCTTGGGATGGTTGACGAAACCATGCAGGTTTGCAGGGTCGGGAAGGGCGTTGCCCTCAGCTTTATGGACAGAAGGACGATAACCCCGCGCCCGCTCTTTGACTTTGCCCTCTCTGCTGCCGAAAAGAACGGTATAAGCCTTCAGGTTAAGTCCGGAACAACGGGCGGAAACGATGCGGGAGCCGTGCATACCGCGCGCGGCGGAGTTCCGACTGTAACGCTTTCCGTTCCCTGCCGCAATATTCACTCGCCCGCCTCCGTATGCGCGCTTTCCGATATTGACGCGCAGTACATGGAGGCTAAGACGCTGCTTACGAATACCGATTGGAGGAATTGATTATGCTGCTTGATACGCTTAAAACCCTGCTTGAGCCATTCGGACCCTCCGGACGCGAGGACGCTATTGCCGCAAAGATAACGGAGCTGCTTTCCAAAAAGACGGACGAGCTTTACCGCGACGCTCTGGGCAACCTTATCGCGGTTAAGAAGGGCGCTACCGATAAGAAAATTATGCTCTCCGCGCATATGGACGAAATCGGCTATGTGATTGTGGATGTCGAGAAGGAGGGCTATCTGCGCGTTTCGCCCGTAGGCGGAGTGAATCCGCTTTCCGGCTACGCCCGCTCCGTCGTTTTTGAAAACGGAGTTTCCGGCGCGCTTATGCATCAGCCGCACAAGGACTCCGTAAAGTTCTCGGATTTGTTCATTGATATTGGCGCGGACAGCCGCGAGGAAGCCTTGGAGAGCGTTAAGATAGGCGATTGCGCGGTATCTGCAAGGAGCTTTTCCACTCTGGGCAAGAACCGCGTTTCTGCTCCCATAATGGATGATCGCTGCGCCTGCGCGCTGCTTGCGGAGCTGCTGCTTTCGCTTGACAGCCCAGAGAACACCGTTATCGGCGTGTTCTCCGTTCAGGAGGAGGTCGGCTGCAGGGGCGCTAAAACCGCCGCCTTCGCGCTTGAGCCGGATTTGGGGCTTGCTATTGACGTAACGTTAAACGGCGATACTCCCGAAACCAAGCTGCCCAGCGTTCGCCTTGGCGAGGGCGCGGCAATAAAGATTCAGGATCAAGGCAGTATTTCTTCGCCCGAAATCGTTAAAATGTTGGAAACCGCGGCTGATAAGGCGGCTGTCAGGTATCAGCGCGAGGTGCTTCCCTTTGGCGGAACAGACGCAATGGCTATTCAGCTTGCGCGCGGCGGCGTAAAGGCAGGAACGCTTTCCATTCCCTGCCGCTATGTGCATACGCCCGTTGAAACCATTGATATGCGCGATATGGACGGCGCGCTGAAAATACTACGCGAATTTGTAAAGCTTTGAAATCGGGAGTGGAATGATGGCGGCTTGTGCCTATTACCTTGTGTATCTTGCGGCGGGCGTTTTCTGCGTCCGCTGCCTTCTGCCGTGGCAGGCAAAAATAAACCGCGTATGGCTCGGAATGTGCTTCGGAACGCTGCTTATGATGTGGCTTCCGGCGCTCGTTGCGTTTGCTGACGCGTTTTCCGTGCGCGGGCATCTCATTGCCCTCGCTCTGCTTGCGCTTGTAACGCTTGCCGCCTATCTTTTCCGCTCCCGCAGACCCGCGAGGGGCGTAAGCGCCGAGGATAAAAAATTCCTTTGCTGCGCTCTGCCGGTCGTTTTTCTTATAGGGGTGCTGATGGCGTATCTGCAATATACGCATACTCTCCGCGTTGCCGATGACGGCTCGCTTTGGGTGGGTCAGGCGACCTATGGCGACCTCAATATGCACCTCAGCTTCATCACCTCGTCGGTGGACGCGCACTTCCCTATGGATTACGCGCTGATGGCGGGGCAGAGGCTTTCCTATCCCTTCCTTATGGACACCTTCTCGGGCAGCCTTTACCTTATGGGAATGAGCCTGCAAATGAGCGTAATTCTGCCCGGGACGCTCTTTACAATGCTCGTGGTTTACGGCTATATGGCGCTTGCGAGGCAGATTGTATCCTCCAATAAGGCTGTGCTGCTTGCGGCGCTCTTCGTTTTCATAAACGGCGGGCTTGGCTTCCTATATACGTTTGACATGAGCTTCAGCGGAGTTTTCAGCGGAGATCCCGAGTTCATGGACAGAATCTCGACGGTTATGAACGGCTGGTATCAGACCCCGACGAATATGCCGGAGCTTAACCTCCGCTGGTCAAACCTGATAGCGGATTTGCTGCTTCCTCAGCGCACCTTCCTCGGCGGCTGGCTCATCGTTATTCCCTGCATATTCCTTTTGTTTACCGCCTTCGCGCCCGAAAAGCAAAGGAATATGGACGAGCTTGACCGCGGAACAAAGGCGCGGCAGATGATTTTTACGGGAATAATGGCGGGCTTGCTTCCTATGCTCCACACGCATTCCTTCCTCGCCCTTGGGCTTATCAGCGTCGGATGGGTGGCATACGACCTTGTGAGGGGAAGAAAGACAATTTACGAAACCGGCAGACCGTGGCTGTTTTTCCTCATTGTTACGCTCGTTTTGGCGCTTCCGCAGCTTCTGGGCTTCACCTTCCGGCAGGTCGGCGAGGGCAGCAATTTCCTCTCCTTCCGATTCAACTGGGTGAACAGCGAAACGGGCGGGCTTAAGGACGGGTATTTATGGTTCTATATAAAGAACATCGGAATCCCGTTTGTGCTGCTCGTGCTTGCGCTGTTTGAAAAGAATAAAACGTGGCGCTTTGTCGCCTCAGGCGCGTTCGTGGTGTTCCTGCTTGCCGAGTTTGTGCAGCTTACGCCCAACGAATATGACAACAATAAGCTGTTCTACATTTGGTATCTGCTTATGGCGGCGGTCGCGGCGGGCTATGGCGCCACGGTTTACCGCCGTATGCGCGCAATGCCGTCAAGAAGGGTGATAGCGGCGGGAGTTATCGCGGTAAGCGCCCTCAGCGGCTCGCTTTCCATCGCCCGCGAGTGCGTCGGCAATTATCAGGATTTCGGCGCGAACATGGTTGCCGCCGCCGAGTATGCCAAGGAAAACATGACGAACGAGGACGTTGTTCTGACCGGAAGGGAGCATATCAACCCCATCGTTTCCCTTGCGGGTAAAAAGATTGTCTACGGCTCGTCGCTCTATCTTTACTGGCATGGGCTTGTGGATAACGACCGCGAGTTTGACCTTAAAGATTTCTATGAAGCGCCTGCCGATAACCTTGACGTTATCGAGCGCTATTCGATAGACTATATATACATAGGTCCATACGAGCGCTCTGACTACTATGTCGATGAGGAAACCATCTCCGCTATGTACCCCTGTGTGTTCGAGAGCGAGGACGGCTCGATAAGGATATACAAGGTCGCAGAGAAGGACGCGGCGGAGGCTTTGGAATGAAAAGATTTCTTGAGTATTCGCTTTTCCATCAAAGACCCGTAAGGGCGGTTTTTATGCTGGACGGCGAAATCACGGAGAGAAATATCAGGGTCACTGCGATTACGGAAGCCTCCGTCAGCTTCACGCTTTCGGGCAAAAAGAAGCCGATAGAGATTCCGATAGCGGATATGCTTTCCGTCAGCTACGCAAGGGGCGATAACGGGGACGCGTAGAAGCAGGATTCTTTGCTGACTTGCTCCGAACGCGGAGCGCAAGCGGAGCTTGCCGCGCTTATCCCGATGTGTTATAATCATTTATATCAATATTAAACGATATGTGGAGGCGAAAGCCAATGTATACTCAGGATGACATACTTGCGAATTCCCGCGAAAAGGCTGTAATGATGAGAATTATATTGATTCCTTCGGCGCTTCTCCTTGCCGGAGTAATCGTTTCGGTCATTTTCAGGCTGGCATGGCTTTCGGATATTCTCACTATCCTGCT
>CAZUTB010000202.1:0-3449 GCA_964622905.1 uncultured Oscillospiraceae bacterium
CGCAGCGGCGGTCCAGCCGACCGTAAGCATTTCATCCTCGGCAAATGCGGATACGCAGCATGCGCACATCAGCAGAGCAACCAGCAAACATACCAACTTTTTCATTAGAATACCCTCTTTCTATACCAACGGCTCAATGCCGTTTATATCTCGGAAAACCGGATGTGACCTAAAATCCCATGCACGAAACGAAAGCCCCCGAAAATCAAGCAGCAGAGCCCTAAAACCGAATTGCCGAAGCCCTCGCCTGCGGCTGCCGCCGTTTTGATGTGATAACTGATTTCAAGCTGATTTTACATGGGGATGTCCACAAAATGTCCATCAAGGCGGATTAGACGCGCCATAACGACAGATTTTTCGAGAAAAGCGCCCCAAAGCCGCAAAAGCAGCGGCTTGAGAGCGCCCGAATGATTGACTTGCGCGATAATTCCTTATAAGAGAACAAAAAGACAGATACTGCCGCAAGAAAGCTTCGGAGCGGAACAGCCGCCGGCAGAAGGTGTGAAGACCCGCCGGAGCGCTCACCTGAAAAATCACTGCATTTTTTCCGCCCGCACAAGCTCCCCTTTTTGCAGCTCATAAACCATATCGCAAGCCTTAGCTATATCCTCGGCGCTGTGGCTTGCAAGAATAACGCATTTGCCCTGCTCCTTCAAACTTTGCAGCAGCGCATGAATATCCGCAACACCGTCCTTATCCAAGCCGTTGAATGGCTCGTCCAGTATAAGAATCTGCGGATTTTCCATGATTGCCTGCGCAATTCCAAGGCGCTGGCGCATACCCAGAGAATATTTGCCGACGGGCTTTTTATCCTCGGGATTCAGCCCAACCAAGCGAATCACCTCATCAATGCGGGCTTTGTCCGCTTTTCCGGAGATGCCCGCGAGGATTGCAAGGTTTCGGCGCGCGCTGTAATGCGGCAGAAACCCGGGCGTTTCGATGATGATGCCCGTCGATGGGGCGAAGTCACAGTCTTTCCCGATGACTTTGCCGAGGACAGTCACCGTGCCGCTTGTCGGGCGGGTGAAGCCGCAGATGCACCGCATGAGGGTGGTTTTGCCGCAGCCGTTCGGACCGACAAGACCGTATATACATCCTGCTCCCAACACGATTGTTATCTCATCCAAAACATTCTTACCTGCATATTGTTTCTTGAGCAGTTTCAATTCGACCATTTTATCACCCGCTTTCATCATTGTTTTGTGAATTCGTACTTTTTTACAACAATCTCCATATAGATAACAAGTACAGCAAGAAGAACAATATATCCCGCAATAACAGATGCGTAGGGAACATTACTGGATGTTATGCTTTTGAACGTAGCATACTGGAGCGGAAGCCAACGTGGGTCGCTGGAAAATGCCATTGTGTTTACAACAATTGAACTCAATAAAGTTAGAGCGCACAGCAGTACACCTACTGTAGGCAGTCCAGATAAATTGCAAGCCAAAATTGTGAAGGTAATGACTAACCAAAATAGGACTATTGGCGCTGCTGCTATAAGAATTGCTTGAAGCGGAGAGTATGCCTCGCGTACTTCCTTTGAGATAAGAGCAAAATTTTCTGGCATCCCATCAAGAACTCGCGTTGTGTCACTCCACTTTCCATCAAAAGTAATGCTGCCAATGGAAAATGCACAAATCAAAGTTATTAGGAGTGCCATAACAAAAAGAGCCATTTCTATACAACAAAGCAGTTGCCCAGCTAGCCATTTTCTTCTATTTGATCGGATGGCCAAATAGATCTGTCGCTTCAAAGAATTGCTTCTCGTCTTCAACATCCGCGCCTTCACCCAGCATAGCTTCGGTTTCCGACTCCTGCTGCTCAAGCAGAGCTATTCTCAGCTTGGTTTCAGAGAGGCGGCGGTAAAGTTCTTCCTTGCCAAGGAACGCGGCGTCATCATTTCGTTTCATTCCGATTCCGTTCCTTTCAATATCAATGCCAAATGCCTGCGCGCAAGCGTTAGATAGTAGCGAACGCTCCCCGACTTAATCCCGTAGAGCGCGGCAATCTCATTATCGCTTTTCTGCATCAGGTATCTCAGCTGCAAAATGTCGCGTTCCTTGGGCTCCAGTCGGTTAAGACCGTCAGTCAGCTCTGCAATCTCGGCATCGCGCAGAATATGCTCGGACGCATCCTCATCGCCGGCTACGGTTTCGCTCACAATATCAAAATCGCAGAACAGGCGCGCATTTTGCCTATTCTTAAGCTTCAAAGCGTTCAGCGCAGTATTCCTGCAAGTTAAGACAACATAGGCTTTCAGTTTGCAAGTGTCAAACGAACGCAAAAGCGAAATTTTATTGCATAGCGCCTCGCAGGATGAATTGATGACATCCTCGGTGCTGTAATGCTCGCGCAAAATTCCGTATGCCACATGATACATCAGCTTCCGATAATCTAGATATACCCGCTCCATAAACGCGCGGTCGTCATCGCTCTCAATCGCCATGATGGCAGCGGGGAACATCATCATATGTGCGTCATCCTTTCGAGCTTCGATTTACGCTGACAGGAAGCTACGGTTATTCTATTATAGCGGCGGGGATTTGTCGAGAGGCGCGGCAGAAGGGCTGTCTGACGCATAAAATTTCGGGCTTTTACCGCCGCGGCAGGTGCAAAGAGCGGCTGAATCTGCTATACTGCGAAAGTATCAATCTGTAAATAAGTGATTATTCCTCAGCGGAAATACGGAGGGAAGCAATATGGCGATGTTTACCGCAGACAAAAGAGCGGAAATTATGGAGTACATTAAGGCTTTTGCGGAGAAAAACGAGCATATTATCTCGCTTATCGCGGTTGGCTCGGGCGCGGTGGGCTACACCGACAGGCTGTCTGATTTGGACATGGTTATAGCAATTGACAGCAATGAAAACCTGACGCTTGTGATGGACGAGGTGGCGCAAAAGCTTAAGGAAAAGGTGCGCTTTATCTACTTCAAGCAGGTGCCGCAAATCAGAATGCAGGTTTACATGAGCGAGGATTATCTCGAGATTGACATAGGCTACGGCGTTTACACAAGCGCGGCGGCGTTCAAAAAACACTGGAAGGTGCTGTTTGACAAAAGCGGAACGGTTGATAACGCGATGCGCCGCTCTTGGGAGGCGATTTCCGCCGCGCCAAAGGGTGACGAGCTTGGCAAGAAGCTTTTTGAGCTTTCGGATACGGCATGGCATCACCTTATGCATTCAGCCGTTGCGATAAGCCGCGAGCAGTACTGGCGGGCGGAGTCGGAGCTTGAGTTTGTGAGAAATCAGCTTTTCGCGGTATGGGGCTGCAGGTATTCTCTTGACGTTGCGCGCGGGCGGGACGCGGACAGCATTCCAAAAGAAAAGCTGGACAGCCTGAAAGGAACGCTCCCCTCGGAGCTTTCAGGGGAAGCTCTCAAGGGCTGCCTTTACGCGCTTACGGGCGCGGTGTTCGCCGAGGATCGCTACGCGGCGATCAAGTGT
>CAZUTB010000202.1:3459-4573 GCA_964622905.1 uncultured Oscillospiraceae bacterium
GAGAGCTGCGGAACAGCCTTTGAAAGCAGCGTAACCCGCGATAATGTAGCGGAATACATAAGCGCCTGCATAGGGGAGCAAGCCGCCTTTTCAAACGAATAAAAAACATTCAATATCCTCACAAGGATTTGAAAACCCGAAAGCAGGCAGGCGCGGAAGCTGTGATTTCTCGCGCCTGCCGCTTTAGTATAAACGCAAAAATAAACGAAGCTTCGGGTATAGCAATTTGAAACATGATATGTTATCATAACCGTATCAGGATAAAAGCGGCAGGCGTCACAGCGTGACGCGGGCAATACAGTTATATTATAAGAAACATGATAAGCGCATAAGGAAGGGAGGACATTTTGTGGACATTGCGCGTTATCATGACAGCAATACGATAAGTACCGGCGGAAAGGAGGACCTGGATTCAGCGCCGAACGCAGCCGCAAAAACAGATTAAGGCAAATCATGAAAGCACACCAGTACATTCTGCTTCATTTTCAACCACAAAGCGCGGAGCATTCGGCATGAAAACAGCACGGCGAAAAGCCGTTCTCTAAAAGCAAAGGCAACTATCGCAAGCAAGTGAGCCGCCCTGTGCAGACACAAAAGCTGCTAAAAGGCGAACAAGCACAAAATTCGTACACATCAAAGGAGGATATCCCATGAAAAAGATTGTTTCTCTGCTGCTTTGCGCGGCACTGCTTCTCTGTCTCCTGCCTATGAGCGCATTGGCATCGGACATAACCTACCGCTATGTTAAAACCGCCAATTACGGCTCGCTGAACCTTCGCGAGGACACAAGCACATCATCCGAAGTGCTTACCACAATTCCCTACGGAACCAAAATAAAGCTGATTGACTACACGCTTCGCGCGCAGTGGGCAAACGTGACCTACAACGGATATTACGGCTACGTTCAGGTTCGCTATCTCAGCACCAGCAAGCCTGAAAAGAAGCCCACCCCCACCCCGAAGCCCGAACCCGAAAAGAGTATTTACGACGGCTTCCTGAAGGCAGGCTATCTTGCCCTCGTAACCCCGCGCACCCCCACCGGCTTTGTGCATATGCGCTGGGCGCCCTCCAAGAGCGAGCCTATCTTTGCCGATTATCATACCGGCGACACGCT
>CAZUTB010000203.1:0-4571 GCA_964622905.1 uncultured Oscillospiraceae bacterium
GAAGCGGGATAAATCCCGCTCCTCGGGGCGGCGGAGCCACCCCTGCGGATTTCAATGAAGGGATGTTTCCCTTCATACTTCCCTCTGAAAATTGGTGAGAGAAACATAGCGCATCATTATCAAAATAAAGTTCTTTAATAACAGTCAAAGCCCGCCGTTCCTGAGAACGTGCGGGCGTTTTGTTTACATATTTTGATTAGCATATTGCTTTTATCAGCTTACTTTATAGCTCCGATGAAGCCGCCGAGGATATCTGATATATCGCCGCTCAGCCAGTTATAAAGGCTCAGCAGGATAGCCATGAAAATGATTATCGTAACTATTCCGAGAATGACGGAAACGAAATCGGCGACGCCTGCGGCTATCCTGAGCCGCCCTATGCGCCTTTCCTTTTCGTCCTCCTCGGCTTCCTGCAAAAATTGGTCGTAATCCTCGCCGTCCATGGGCATACCGTCCTGATAGCCGTCTTGCGCGGATACGTCGTACTCGGGGTCGTATTTTGCGTCGTAGCTGTCGTCGTAGGGCATATCGTCATACTGCTGTCCATTGTATTGCCCGTCGTACTGCTCGTCATACTGCTCGCTGTTTTTCTTTTTCCTACGCATTTCGGTTACCTCCCTTCCGGCGTTTACCCAATGTCAACGCACAAGCAAGGCGTTTTATTGCCTTTTCCTTTGTGTGAATTACAGGTAGTCGAGCCACGGCGCTTCCGCTTCCTCGCGTCCCGTAAGCCTTCCCTCGCTCACAAGCCCCTTGAAGCCCTGCTGCCTCAGCGCTTCGTAAAGCACTATTGCCACCGAGTTGGAGAGATTGAGCGACCTCGCCTCGCTTATCATCGGTATGCGAATCTGCGTTTCGGGAAAATGCGCTATGATGTTCTCCGAAAGCCCTCTTGTTTCCTTGCCGAAGACGAGAAAGTCATCGTCGCGGTACTCAAAATCGCAGTAGCTCTTTTTTGCCTTGGTTGACGCAGCGAACATCCTTGCGCCCTTGTATTTCGTGAAAAATTCCTCGGCGCTTTCGTGAACGGTTACCGATACAAGCTTCCAGTAATCCAGCCCCGCACGCTTCAGGTACTTGTCGCTCAGCTCAAAGCCCAGGGGCTTCACAAGATGCAGCTCCGTATTCGTTGCCGCGCAGGTTCTGGCGATATTGCCTGTGTTCTGCGGTATCTCCGGCTCAATAAGACAGATTCTCATTCCGCGCCTCCGCTTCATCGTTAACGCGACTAGTCTACACCATTCCGCGTCTCTTTTGAAGTGGATTTTTGCTTGCCGGTGTGCTATCATGATTTAGTTTACCGCGTTATTCATTCGCGGCTGAATCGGAGGTGCCCTTTTTGCAGGCTGTTACCGAGGTTCTGGTGCTTTTCATCATTATGCTTGTCGGCTTCCTCGCCGGAAAGCTGAGGTTTTTGCCCAATCCCGTACTCAAGGGAATCAACGGGCTTGTTCTCAACATAACGCTCCCTTGCCTTATGCTCACCGCGCTTCAGGATGAAAACGACCTTTCCCTGCTTCCAGCCCTCGGGCAGGAGTTCCTTGTTTCGCTCGTTTTTCTTCTCCTGAGCTTTGGCATCGGCGTGTTTATCTTCCTTCGCGCAAGGAAGGATTTGCGCCCCGTTTATGTCCATATGGTCACCTTTTCAAACTGCGGCTTTATGGGCTATCCCGTCGTTATGGCGGTGCTTGGGCAGGCGGGGCTTATATATGCGGTGGTCTACAATGTAGCCTTCAATATAGTCATCTGGAGCTGCGGACAGCTCGCCTATACTGGCAAGGTAAGCGTAAAGAGCATAGCCAAGAGCCTTGCGAATCCCGCAATGCTTTCCGCCCTGCTCGCGCTTCTGCTCTTTTTGCTGCAATGGAAGCTGCCGGACGTAATGTTCCGCGCAATGGACTCGATTGGCGATATGACGACCCCGCTTTCCATGATGATTATCGGCGCGCGCCTTACCGAGCTGAGCATTAAGAATATGAAGGACTGGCGCGTTTTGCTCGCCCTTAGCTTCCGCCTTATCATTTTGGGCTTCCTTGCCTACGGAATCTGCTATATTTTCGGGCTGCCGAGGCTTGTGTGGGGCGCGCTCTGCTTATGCACGATAATGCCCTGCTCGGCAATATCCGCAATGCAGTCCGAGGCGTTCGGAACGCACGAGGCTTCCGTTCTCTTTGCCGGCAGCGTCGCCCTGAGCACCGCGCTTTCCGTTGCCACTATTCCGCTTATGCTGACGCTTCTTCCCTTTTAATCGGAGGTATAAAATGAGTGTAAAGTATGAAAATGTTATCTTCGACCTTGACGGAACGCTGACCCTTTCGGATGAGGGAATAACCGCGTGCGTCCGCTATGCGCTTGAGAAAATGGGAAGACCCGTTCCCGAAAGCGATTTGAGAAAATTTATCGGCCCGCCGCTTGTCACCTCCTTCAAGCGCTTCTGCGGAATGGACGAAAGCACGGCGTGGGAGGCGGTAAGGCTTTACCGCGAGCGGTACACCACAATCGGAAGGTTTGAAAACAGAGTAATCACGGGCATTCCGCGCCTGCTTCGCCGCCTTCGCCGCGAGGGAGCGAGCGTTTCCATAGCAACGGGAAAGCCGCGCAAAACCTCGCTTGAAATTCTTGAGCATTTCGGAATTTCCTCGCTTTTTGATAGGGTTGAGGGTCCCGACGACGCGGTGATGAGCGATTCAAAGCGCGAGCTTGTCAAGAAAACCTTGGCAGGAATGCATTCCGTTATGGTTGGCGACCGCGAGTTCGACATCCTCGGCGCGCGCGATAACAATATAGAATCTATCGGCGTAACCTTCGGCTACGGCTCGCGTGAGGAGCTTGAAAGCGCGGGAGCTACCAATATCGCAAGCAGCGTTGACGAACTTGAAGCCCTGCTCTGCGGGGATGTGGAGAAGCCGCCGCGCGGGCTGCTCATTTCCGTCGAGGGGCTTGACGGCAGCGGAAAAACCACGCAGATAGGTATGCTTTCGGACTTCCTTCCGCGCTGCGGCTATGAGGTTATGCATACCCGCGAGCCGGGCGGCTGCCCTATTGCGGAGAAGCTGCGCGAGATTGTGCTGGATAAGGATAATCCCGAAATGACCGCGAAGGCGGAGGTGCTTATTTATGCCGCCGCGCGCGCCCAGCACGCCGAAACCGTCCTTGAGCCTGCGCTTCGGGCGGGCAAGCTTGTGCTTTGCGACAGGTATATTGATTCCTCCGCCGCGTTTCAGGGCGGCGGGCGCGAGCTTGGGCTTGACACCGTTATGCGCCTTAACCAATACGCAACGGGCGGGCTGATGCCCGATAAAACCATATATCTTCGGATTGACGATGTTGCCGCGCTGAAAAGGCGCTCCTCCGCCTCCGAGCTTGACCGGATTGAGCGCGAAAAGCACGATTTCCATCGCCGCGTTTTCCTTGGCTTTGACGAGCTTGCCAAGGAGTATAAGGAGCGCTATATAACCGTTGACGCAAGCAAAGCGCCGTGTGAGGTTTTTGAGCAGATACGCGCCGCCGTTTCCCTTTATCTTACAGAGGTGAACTCGAAATGAGCGCCCGAATAGTCGTCGGTCTTTCGGGCGGAGTGGACTCCGCCGTATCCGCCCTGCTCCTGAAAAGGCAGGGCTATGACGTTATCGGCGTTTACATGAACAACTGGGAGGAAACGGACGAAAACGGCGTATGCACGGGCGAAACGGACTGGCAGGACGTAAGGGCGGTCTGCGACATCATCGACATTCCATATTATTCCGTTAACTTTGCGCAGGAGTACCGCGACCGCGTGTTTTCCTATTTTCTCAGCGAATATAAGCTTGGGCGCACCCCTAACCCCGATGTGATGTGCAATCGCGAGATTAAGTTCAAGGCGTTTCTCGACTTTGCGCAAAAGCTTCAGGCGGAAAAGATTGCGACCGGTCATTTCTGTCAAAGCGCCGCAGGAGAAAACGGCAAAACCCTTCTGCTCAAGGGCGCGGACGGGAATAAGGACCAGAGCTATTTCCTGTATATGCTTGGGCAGAAGCAGATTTCCTCCGTTGTTTTCCCCGTTGGAGGAATAACGAAGGGCGAGGTGCGCGAGCTTGCGGAAAAGGCGGGGCTTCCCGTTTCGCGCAAGAAGGATTCCACAGGCGTCTGCTTCATCGGCGAGCGCAATTTCAAGCGCTTCCTATCGCAGTACCTGCCCGCCAATGCGGGAGATATGGTCACGGAGGACGGGAAAACCGTGGGGCAGCACGACGGGCTTATGTACTACACCCTCGGTCAGCGGCGCGGGCTTGGGATAGGCGGGAGCGGCGACGGGCGCAGTTGGTTCGTTGTCGGCAAGGATATGGAGAAAAACCGCCTTATCGTAGCGCAGGGCGAGGATGCGAAATCGCTGTATTCGCATACGGTAATCTGCACGGATGAAACCTATATTGCGGGCGAGCCGCCTGCCGAAGTCGGAGTTCCGTTTGAATGCACCTGCAAGTACCGCTACCGCCAGAGCGACCAGCCCGTAACAGTTACGCGGCTTGGGCAGGGGCGCTTTTCGGTGTATTCAAAGGAGCCTCAGCGCGCAGTCACCCCGGGTCAGAGCC
>CAZUTB010000204.1:0-4552 GCA_964622905.1 uncultured Oscillospiraceae bacterium
CGTCGATGGTACTTGGCTGGACACGGCCCGGGAGAGTAGATCATCGCCGGATTCCTATTCCTCAGTAGCTCAATGGCAGAGCACTCGGCTGTTAACCGAGTTGTTGTAGGTTCGAGCCCTACCTGGGGAGCCAATCAGACCAAGCTTATTGCTTGGTCTTTTTGTATATAAGAAAACCCACGCAAAGCGTGCGGTTCGATAATGCTTAAAGCTATAAAGAAGACAGGAAAACTCCTTTTGCTTATAATGAAGTTGCGGTCTGCAAACTGCAATAATAGCAAACAGAGGTCATCTGTATGGCAAATGACACAAAGAGTTTATCACATACGAAGCGGAACTGTAAATGCTACATAGTATTTGCGCCAAAGTATAGAGGAAAGTGTTTTTCGGAGAGCAGAAAGCAGCAATGGGAAGAATACTGAGGCAATTGTGCGAATGGAATGGGATGGAAAGCTGCGAAACAAAAATATACCCTGATCATGTCCATATGCTAGTAAGTATTCCACCGAAAATTGCAGTATCAAGTTTCATGGGATATCTAAAGGGTAAAAGCAGCTTAATGATATACGAGCAATTCTGTAACTTGAAATTCAAATATAGGAATCGCGAATTCTTGTGCAGAGGCTACTATGTGGACACGGTGGGGAAGAGTAAAGAAGAAATTACGGAATACATTAAGCGCCAGCTAGGTGAGGATAGACTTGGGGAGCAATTGACGATGTTATGAAAAGAAGACGCCCCCTTTAGGGGTGGCAAGTAACAACCTATACACTAGGGAAGCGCCCGTTTACGGGCTGCAGGTGGACTTCTTACGCATATGGCAGACCGCATACTCGCCTGTTAGGGCGCAGCTGGTATCCTAGGGCTATGCCTGCATATGAAAAACCACCGGCTAAGCGGTGCTTCTGAATTCCTTTTCTTATATACTACTAAATTGTACTTCCCTCTTGCTTTTGAGCTTATTACATGGAATAATCATACTAAAGAGGTGAGCTTATGCAAATTCTGAATAACGAACAGCGTAAGTATTTTGGGCTTGACGAAATCAATGAGCAATGAAATGAAGTTAAAGTAAGAACAAGCCATTATGATGATTTTTTGTGTACTGCATTTATTGATGGAAGCACTGTGAAAAAATGCATTATCATAGGCGAAAATGAGTATTCTGAAATGCAAATGAATGAAATCATTTCAGATGACGGATTGTTTCTATTACCTAAAACGAATAAAGGGAAACCGACCATTTTTTTTGCATCAAATCTTTTGAAGAGAACTCCGCAGGGCATGGTTTTAAGCTATTCAAAAGGAATAATTTCACTATACAATGCGAATACGGAATGCGACTAATATAACTACAATTACGATGATATAAAAGTAAATGCCTTAGACGACTTTGTCATATGGATTTCTAACTGGTGCCGTTCCTCTGCCCAAGCCGATATAGACGATGTACAAGCGTTTGCAAAAGAGAAACAAAAGCATATTAAGTATTGTGAAGGTGATGTATTTCGTTTCAAGATAAGCCGCAAAGAGTATGGATACGGAATATAAAAGCAGGAACAATTAGCACACCTTCGGCTATTCATTGCAATGATATTATTCAATGCTATGCAATACAATGTGAAAGCATAGAATGCAATGAGGTTAAATCAGCAAATCTGACTTGTGAGAGAATTGGAAATAAATGAGCATAATCTCTCTGTAAAGCTTGTTCTGTTTAGTAATAACTGTTTTTCTAATGTGTGAGGCTTATCTAGGCAGAAGGACTCTAGAAATCAGATGGACAATTCCCCCTCTTTTTCCCGTTATATCCATGGAGCGGCAAGCGTAGCAAGTTTTGCTGCTTAGGAAAGAGGCAAAGAATGAAGAAAACTATCAGCGCTTTGCTGGTGCTGTGCCTTGCGTGTATGCTTAGCGCGCCGGCGTTTGCGGCGACTATGACGATGTATTCCACAGCGGACAAGAATTCGGCGGGCTTCAGCGAGTTCGCGGCGCGCCATCCCGAGCTTTCCTATGAATGGAGCGAGGAATATTGCAGCAATACCTCCGAGCTTGCGGGGCGGCTGATGACCCGCGAGCTGCGCGCGGATTTGCTGGGCTTCTGGACCAACATAATTGATACTTCCCGCCTGATTGACAAGGGCTATTTGCTCGACCTGTCCGGCAATGCGGACATTGAGGCGCTGACTGAGCGGCTTGTGCCTGTTGCCGCAGATGCCGTTACGCGGGACGGCGCGATTTATGCGGTCCCGCAAGCGCTGCTGTTCGATTACTGGGCGGCGGATGAAGCGGCGTGGGACGCGGCAGGGCTGTCGATGTCGGAGGTGCCGGAGAGCTATCCGGAATTCCTGGATTTTTTGGACGCGTGGTGCGATAGAATCGAGGACGAGCCGGAGTATAACATCCGCGTCGTCAATTATTGGGACGCGACGGTCTATGACGAAAGCAGCTATATTCAGCTGCTGACGGATATGCTCTTGCAGAATACTCTTTTGCAGCAGCGCTATTCGGGCAGCGCGGTGGCGTTTGAAACCGATGAAATTATCGGCTTGCTTGAGCGCGCGGCGGTGATTGGCAAGCGGCTTTACGAAGCCGAACCGGCTATTCAGAAGTCGGACACAAGCTTCGGGCTTGGGCTGTTCTACTCGATATCCAGACCCAGCTGGCCCGAGAACAGCGCGGATATCGTATCGCTGAGGCTGAATGAGCAGCAGCCGAAGCTGATAGCCGTAACAATGATTATGAGCGCCGTAAGCAGCGCAACGGAGCTGCCGAACGAGAGTATAGAGCTGATTGGAACGCTTGCGCAGAGGATGACCGGCGAGCAGCTTGTGTATCTTCTTAAGGATGCGCAGCCTGTGGAAAACAGCCGCTATGAAAGCAACGCGGCTGATAACGCGAAGTATATCTCGGATATTGAGGAAAAGCTGAAGGACGATGGCTTGGACGATGAGCAGCGCAGCGAGCTTGAGAGCGATTTGGCTGCTTACCTGCGGATGCGCGACATACTGCAATCGGACGCGAATCGGTATATTGTTTCGCCCGCGCAGGTTGCGGATTACCGGGCGCATACGGATATGCTCTGCATTATACCGACGGACGTGTTCAGCCCGGGCACCGACAGCTACACGCAGGTTGTGGACTTGGAGAAGCGCTTTGCGCACGGAATTATATCCTCGCAGGAGCTTCTGTACGAAATGGACAGGCTCGCACGGATGATTCAAATGGAAGAAATTGATTAATGCAGCGCAGTAAGCCTGATTAATATATACTTGGCTGTGAAACGGGGTGAGCAAATGCTGCTAAGGCAAATAAACTATTTCTGCACGGTTGTGAAGCGGGGCAGTTTTACGGAGGCGGCTGAGGAATGCTATATTTCGCAGTCTGCCATTTCACAGCAGATACAGGCGCTAGAAGCGGAGCTTGGCGCGCAGCTTCTTTTGCGGGAAAACCGCAGGTTTTCGCTCACTCCTGCCGGAGAATATTTTTACAGGCAGGGAATGCTTATACTCGATGAAGCTGACCGCCTGCGAAAGGAAACTGTCCGGCTTGCGGGGCAGAACGCGCATATGCTTCGAGTCGGATATTTGAAATCCTTTGGCGCTGCGCAAATGCGGCGGGCGCTTGCCGAATTTTCGGATGCGTTTCCGGATATTGATTTGAAGATAACAACCGGAACGCACGAGGAGCTGTATTTCGGACTGCGTGACGGCGCGCTGGATGTTGTGTTCAACGACCAGCGGCGGGTATTTTCCGATTTATATGAGAATTTCTGCGTCTGCACGGCAAAAACCTATATTGAGGTTGCGATAGGATGCCCGCTTGCCGTGCTGGATACCGTTACATTGAACGATTTGAAACGGATTCCGTGCATTCTCGTTTCATCTAAGCAGCAGCAGTCAACCGAACAGGATTACTATCAGAACACGCTCGGATTTTCGGGCAGTTTCATTTTTACGGATAGCTTAGCGGAAGGCGGCGTGATGGTTGCCGCAAACCGCGGCTTTATGCCTGTTCAGGACGCCTCGGATAAACCGCTCGGCGATATAGCTGTGAAACGGCTTGCGCTTGTTCAGGGCGGGCAGACTGTGACAAGAAATTACTGCTTGTTTTGGAAGAAGGACAAAGAAAATCAATGCATCAGGGCCTTTGCGGATATGCTGAAGGAAGCGTTTAACTAAATTCAATCGAATGCTTTATAGGAGAAGGCAAAGCAGGAGAAGGCGAAAGTCTTCTCTCTTTTTTCGCATTAGCGCAGCTTATCAAGAGGATTATGAATAGGAATTGCTGATTCTGCGCGATGAATGTAGAATATAAGCGTAATCAAAGGAGGAGTGCGTTATGAGCAGCAATGTGAAAATCACCGAAAAAGCCAAAGCCTATCACGCAAAAATGTTTCCCGCTTATGAGTCGAAATTTCTGGAAACCGACCCTGAGTTTATAGAGAGATTTGACAATTTCGCCTTTGACGAGGTGGTAAACCATGATGACCTTGATGATAAATCGCGCTTCATGGCAATCCTCGCCTCGCTCTTGGGCTGTCAGGGGATTG
>CAZUTB010000205.1:0-4541 GCA_964622905.1 uncultured Oscillospiraceae bacterium
GCGGAATCGAGACGATCGCCGAACGGAAGTTCGTGCCGCCCGCGTCAAGCACGGTTATATCCTCCATCAGCCTTGCCCAAACCGCTTCCGTGTCCGTTATATCGTAGCTTGTGAAAAATGGGTCATCCTCGCCAAACGCCGTTTGGCAGAAAAGGATGATTACCGCTGCCAGTATTATGCCGGTTAGCTTTCGCATCGCTTCCTCCGAATTCGTTTGTACTGTCCTGCGGCATTGCCGCCGACTGCTCTATTCTCACTTATGCGCGGGAATATGTCAATCTGTTTCCCACAACTTTTATTTAACGCTTAAGGCGCATAAATTATTGCAGAAATGCCCGAAATTGCCGAAATTGCTATGCTTTGCATAATGATTTTAGCTGTGCATTACGGCTTTTCGTTCGCCTTTTATTCTTATGGAAATAACCCGCGATACGGCGTATAATCGTATTGAACATATATTCATTGCGGCACGCGGCTTTATAATGCCTGCGCCTGCCGTGCGGAGGGCAAATGCCGTATCTTGATATTATCACGAACAGCGGAAAAAAGCGGGTCGAGTTTTTGGGCGAGCCGCTGCTTTCGCGCGTCCTTTCCGATAACGGCTTTTATGCGCCCCACCCGTGCGGGGGAAGGGGCGTCTGCGGCAAATGCGCCGTAAGTGTCAGCGGTGTGCTTTCCGAGCTGACGGAGCGCGAGCGGGAGCTCGGCAAGCGCCTATCCTGTCAAACTCGGCTTCTCGGAAATGCCGAGGTTATCATAGAGGATGGCGGAAACGTGCTTGTAGAGCAGTCTGCGATAGCAAAAGCAAAGCTGCCGCTTGCGGGCAGAATCGGCGCGGCTGTCGATATCGGAACTACAACCATAGCTGTATGCGTTTATGACCTTGCAGGCGGCAGGGAGCTTGGACGGGCGGGCGGGCTTAATCCGCAGACCGCCGTAGCCTCCGACGTGCTTGGCAGAATATCCGCAGCCATTGGCGGGCGGCTTACAGAGCAGAGCGAAATTGTCCGCTCTGCGGTTATCGCCCTGCTTTTGCGCGCATATAAGGAGCTTCCCGACGTTATGGTTGTAACCGGCAATACGGCTATGCTGTACCTTTTTACGGGAAGAAGCCCCGAAGCAATAGCCTGCACGCCGTTCAAGGCGGATTGCCTTTTCGGATTTTATACGGAAATTGAGGGAATCAGGGCGCTTATTCCGCCCTGCGCGAGCGCGTTTACAGGCGCGGATGTTATCTGCGCCGCGCTTTCCTGCGGACTTACGGACGGCGGGAAAGCCCTCCTTTGCGATATCGGAACAAACAGCGAGATAGCGCTTTTTGACGGCAGGGACGTTTTTACCTCGTCCGCCGCCGCAGGTCCTGCCTTTGAGGGCGGAACGGAATGCGGAATGCTTGGAAAAACGGGCGCGATTGACCGCGTTTGGCTCGAAGGCGGCAGAATAAGGTACAGCGTTATCGGCGGGGGAGAGCCGAGGGGAATCTGCGGCAGCGGGCTTCTGGACGCTCTGTGCGCGTTTCTGCGCCTTGGAATGATTGACGAAACCGGCTTTTGCGAGGAAGAACGGCTGCAACTATCCGATAAGGTCTATATTTCGCGCGCGGACGTAAGAGCGATGCAGCTTGCAAAGGCGGCGGTTGCCGCAGGAATACGCAGGGCTGCCGAGGTCGCGGGAGTGCCGCTTTCTGATATCTCCGCCTTCTATATCGCGGGCGGCTTCGGGAGCAGGCTTTCAATTCCGAGCGCTTCCGCAGTGGGGCTTATTCCGCGCGAGCTTGCTGGCAAGGCTAAGGCTATAGGCAATGCCGCGCTGAGCGGCGCGGCGGAGATTCTTACCGATAATATGGCGCTTGCGCGCGCCGAAGGGCTCGCCGCTTCGGCTAAAAACATTCAGCTTGGCGGCGACAAGGGCTTTGAAAAGCTCTATATTGCGGCTATGAATTTTTAGCGCCTACTCGCCCAGCGCTTCGGTTATCGCGTCCGCAAGGTATGGAAGCGAAAGCAGAGCCTCCTCAAGCGTGTTCTTGTTGTTGCCTACCTCAATGAGCAGGCAGAGCTTTCCGACGTGCTGATTGAAGCGCCCGCTCTTTACGCATACGCTCTTGCAGAGCTTGTCCGTTTGCCGGTTGAGTATTCGGGTTATCTGCACCGCAAGCGCGTTGTTTCTGTCAAAATCCGGCTTAACCGCGAAGCCCGCTCCCGTCTGCCCTTTTCCCGTTCCTACAAGGCACATCAGCCGCGCGAGCCTTTCGCCGCCTACGCTTATCACGTTTCCGACGGCGCTTTCCGAGTACGCGTCCCTGTGTATGTCAAGGTAAAAATCATAGGTTTCGCCCGCGCTTGTCAGCTTCTCAATTCCCTTTAATGAGCGGACGTATGCGTCCGAAAGGTTGCTTTGCTCGTAGTCTGTCCTGTCATGCGTGACGGTGTGCCCGCAGGCTCTCAGAAGCTCTGCAAGGTAAGCGCCTACCGCAACAACATTCGCGCTTTCGTCCTTTGTTCGCCATTTTGAAAGCGCCTTGTACGGATGCGCTTCCGTCGGCTCGTATGCCTCGTGCGTGTGCGAGTGATATATGAGTATTCGCTTTCCGCTCATTGCCTCGGGCGCAGCGCCGCCCTGCACGGGCAGCAGCATGACCTCTATATCGTTTTCGCCGTTTGCCGCGTCACTTTCGCCTGTCGGCTCGGGATGCGGCGTTTCCTTTATAAAGTCTGTCGGCTTGCTTTCCGCTCCCGAGTTTGATGGAAACTCTATTATAACATCCTCGGCGGCGCAGAGTATCGGAGCGAGCAGGATGAGCGAGAGGATTATCAGCAGCAGCTGCAATTTCATTTTTATCGCCTCACTGCATCAGAATCGCGGCTTCCTCGCCCGAAATGTCGGGCTGCAAAGCCATGTTTATTCCCCATGCAAGGGTTTCGGAAACGCTTTCTACAAGCGCGTCAACCTCGCGCGGAGTTACAACAGACGCCTGCCTGCACAGCTCGTCTATCTCCTGCGCGTATTCTCCGCCCTCGCCGCCTAATAGCCCCGTGAGCGCATTGCGGGCTATTGCGGAGGAATAGACAACCATCGGAACGCCTATCGCTATAATGGGTATTCCGAGGGCTTCCTCACTGAGACCCGTTCTGTGGTTGCCCACTCCGCTTCCCGGGGAGATTCCGCTGTTTGCAAGCTGCACCGTTGTGCATATCCTTTCGGGGCTTTGCGCCGCAAGCGCGTCAATAGCTATTACGCAGGCGGGCGAGAAGCGCTTCACCAGCGCCGCCGTCAGCTCAGCGCTTTCAAGCCCCGTCTGCCCAAGCACCCCGGGAGTTATCGAGCATACCGCCCTCAGCGGCGCCTTTGTCAGCTTCATTCCCGTAAGGTGGCGCGTTATCAGCAGCTTTTCGCATACGCGCGAGCCGAGCGTGTCGGCGGTCATCCGCCTGTTTCCAAGCCCCACCGCCAGCACGCAGCCGTCCTTTGGGATAAGCTCCGTCAGGCATTCGGAAATTTTTTCGGCGAACGCTTTTTTCTCCTCTGCCTCCATGTGCGGAAGCTCGGGCTGAGCTATCGTTATATAAACGCCCTGCCCGCGCTTCATCCGCTTTGCCGCTTCCGCGCTTGATATTTGTACCCTTGTTACGGTTATCCCGCCGCTTTCCTCTTCCTCGGCTTCAATTCCGCTTCTTTCGCTTTCGTTAAGCGCGCTGTACGCTTCCATTGCAAGGTCTGTAAATAAAGAGCGCATACCGTACCTCCTTGATAGGTACAGTATGCGCAGTTTTTATTGGTATATACTACTTGTCAGCCGTCGTATCTGAGCGCTTCGATAGGCCTTAGCTTGCTCGCCTTTGCCGCGGGGTAAAGCCCGAACACAGCGCCGATTACTACCGCGAACGCGACCGCCGCAAGGGAAACCTCCGTGCTCATAACCATCGTAACGCCGATAAGCGGGCTTATGAACGTTACAATAAGGTATGATATCAGTATTCCCAGCGCGCCGCCCATAATGCTCAGCACAAGCGCTTCAATAAGGAACTGTGAGAGGATATTTGCGCGGCTTGCGCCGATAGCCTTCCTTATTCCTATCTCGCGTGTGCGCTCGGAAACGGAAACCAGCATTATGTTCATAATTCCTATTCCGCCTACAAGCAGCGATATTGCCGCAATTCCGCCCAGCATAAGGGTCAGGGTAGAGGTGGTTTCGGAAAGCGTGCTGAGCATCTGCGTTTGATTGAATACGGAGTAATCGCTGCTGGAGGAGAAGTATTTCTTGAGGAAATCCTCAACGCCCGTCTGCGCGAAATCAACGTCCTCGCTCGAGGTAGCCATAACGTAGAAGCTCGATACGCCCGAGGTCTGATTGATTCTCTGTGCAAGCGTGAAGGGAATCAGAATCATCGTGTCCTGCGAGCCTACGGAGTCCGTTCCCTTGGACTTAAGCACGCCTACAACGGTGTAGGCTGTTCCGTCTATCGAAAAGGTGTTGCCAACGCAGTCCGTAGAGCCGAACATTTCCTCAGCCGCCTCGCTGCCGATAACCGCAACGTGGCTTC
>CAZUTB010000206.1:0-4536 GCA_964622905.1 uncultured Oscillospiraceae bacterium
CCAACACGTAAATGTTGTAACCCGGCGCGAGTAATCATGGCTTACTCGCGCCGAAAGCGCAGCGAAACTGCGCGCCAGTTTATTGTGGCAAATAAACGTTTGTACGGGGTTTTAGCGAGATGGTTAAGAGTTCATTATTCCTTTACAGAGCCGAGGGCAACGCCTGCTACGATATACTTTGAAAGCAGCAGGTAAACTATGAGCAAGGGCAGAACGGAAAGCGCAAGAGCGAGATAAACCGCGCCGAACTCCGTTTTGTAGATATCGCCCTTGAGCAGGCTGACCATGATAGGCATGGTGTACTTTTCCTTCCTCGTGAGAAGAATCATAGGAAGGAAAAGCGCGTTCCAGCTGCTGACGAAGGCGAAGATTGCCTGAGTTGCCATTGCGGGCTTCATGATAGGAATAACAATCTGATTGAAGATTCTGAACTCTCCTGCGCCGTCGATTCGTCCTGCTGCAACAAGGTCAAGGCTCAGCGCGGGCAGCATATACTGCCGCATGAAGAATACCGTCATAGGCGATGCGATTGCGGGCAAAATCAGCGCGAGGAAGTTATTCGTCATGCCGATTTTGTACATAAACTGATAGAAGCCTATGGATACGACCTGACCGGGAATCATCATAACAGCCAGAATCATCGTAAGGAACGCCTGACGCATACGCCATGTATAGCCGACGAGCGCAAAAGCGGTGAGCGTCGAGAAATACACGGAGCAGAAGGTAGCGCCGCAGGAAACAAGAAGCGAGTTCAGGAAGCCCGTCATAGCGTTGAAGGTTTTTCCGTTCAGTACATCATAGTTGCTCGACAAGAAGGTTGACGGAACAAACGATACGGCGTGCTGCTGAATCTGGTAGGTGCTGCGCGTTGCGTTGCACAGCATTATCCAGAAGGGCGCGATGCTCAGAAGACCAAGAAGGATGCAAACGATGTAGATAATAGGATTTGCATTCTTGCGCAAATCGTTATTATGCTTGAGCGCAATTTTACTCGTACTCATTCCGCAAGTCCCTCCAGTCTTTTGCTGTGAATCTTCTTTGCCCTGCGCTCCAGCTTCTTCTGCTGCGAATCATACTTATCGCGCATGAGGAAGAAGACAACGGAGGAGCAAAGCACGACTATTACAAACAGTATCATGCTGGCAGCGGCTGCTCTGTTATAGAGATACGCGCCCTTGAACGCCTGCGTGTAGATGAACACGCTCGCCGTCTTTGTAGCGTCGGCAGGACCGCCGTCCAGAATGTACAATTTCGGAATATCGAACATATTAAGACCGCCGATGAGGCTTGTGATAAGCGTGAACACAAGGATTGTGCGCATACACGGCAGAGTAATCTTAAAGAATATCTGCGAAGGACGCGCTCCGTCCATTTCAGCCGACTCGAACAGCTCGGGATTGATGCCCAATGCGCCCGAAATCAGGATGATGGTGGTATAGCCGTACCACATCCAGAACTGAATGAAGGCTACTACAAGCTTTGAGGCAATTGGGCTGGTCAGGAAGTTATACGGCGCTTCTATCAAGCCGGTTGAAACGAGGATATCGTTTATCGGTCCGACAGGATAGCCGAAGAAGGTCGCGAACAGGATGGCAACAGTTGCCGAGGTGATAATATTCGGCATATAGAAAAGAACCTTGAAAGCGCCTTGGCAGCGGATTCTCCTGCTTCTGCTGGTGAACCACGCGGTGAGAAGCAGCGCAAGAAGTATCTGAGGAATGAAGTTCATTATCCAGATTTCAACGGTGGTGACCAAAGAATTCTGGAAGGTGACATTATTGAGTATCAGACGGAAGTTCTTGAAGGGGTCGTCCAGGAACTTGAAGGTGGTCGCAACGCCCTTCAAATCCGTGAAGCCAATTATTGCCGTATAGAGCGTTGGATACAGCGAGAATATCAGGTATGCAATGATGAACGGCAAGCTGAACAGATAACCGTACTTAGCATAGCTGACGCCCTTAACGCGAGTTTTTGCCACAGTAAACTCCTCCGTTTTCGTGTTCAACCGAATATGGGCGGACGGAGCTAATCCGTCCGCCCATTCCGGTTTATCTATGCCAGATTACTGAACGTCGATTCCAAGGGTATCGGTGATCGCCTGCTTGAAGCTTGCAAGAGCCTCATCGCGGGTGACGTTGCCGGAAGTGTACTGACGGACCCAATCACGCCAAGTGCTGTTGATGGTTTCGTCATACTGGGTCAGGTTCTTGCCGTTCGCGAACTGGTTGGCAGGAACGAAGGCTTCGAACATATTCTGATTGCCAAGGAAGGAAAGTTCGCCATTGCTCTTAGCCATTACAGTGCCGGAAGCAACAGAGTCCTTGGTTCCGCCTTCGCCATTCAGAGTGCCGTTTGCCCACAGATACTGGAGACCGGTTTCGGAAGTATCAAGAGTGATCCACTCGATGATTTCCTTAACGGCAGCAGCCTTTTCGGTGTTCTTGTTGGCGAGCAGCCAGGTGCCGCCCCAGAAGAAGCCGATAGGAGGCTCGCAGACAGCCCAGTCACCATAGGTGCCTTCGCCGGGCTGAGTTCCGCCGGAGTTGCCTGCCATTACGTAGTTGATGAGCCAAGCGGGTCCGAAGAAGCCGAATACCTTCTGGGCATTGGCATCTCTCATGTCGCCGTACCAGGCTTCGGTCCAGTCCGTAGTATCGTTGGAGTAGCCGTTCTCCTTGAGCTTCATGGACAGGTCAAGGAAAGCTTCGCGCTTAGGATCGATTACGAGCTGATCATCAACGATCCAGCCGGACTCGGAGCTGTTCTCAACAGCGTGCCAGATGTCGCCGTCGCCGGAAACAATGGCATAGCCCTTAGCCTTCAGGTCAGCAGCCGCCTCGAAGAACTTATCCCAGCCGGGACCAACCTTCGCAGCGATGGTAGCGGGATCATCGGTTCCCCAAACGTCCTTAGCGATGGAGCGGCGATAGATGAACGCTCCGCCGGTCGCCTGATAGCCAAGGCCAACAACCTTGCCGTCAGAGGGACGGGTTCCGATATCAACGGAGTACTGTGCAAGCTCAGCAGCCGCGATAGCATTGTCAATGTCAATGCCAAGGTCAGCGTAAGGCATCGCGTACTCAGCCATGTCGCCCTGAGAATACTTCAGAATGAAAGCAGCCTCAGCGCAGTAGATGTCGGGGGCATCAGCGCCGCCGGTAGCAAGAGCCTGGTCAAGAGCAGGCTGATACAGACCATCGGTGGTGGCGATGATGGTCGAGTTGATAGTGTAGCCAAAGTCAGGATGGAGGTCAATGTACCTCTGAATCATGTCAGGCACTTCAACGGTGAAGGCGTAGACATTGATAACTCCCTTATCCTCTGCGTACGCAGGGACAACCGCCAGCATAGCGGTGAGAGCCATCGCCAAAGACAGAACGACAGCAAGGAACTTCCTCATGGAATGGGCACCTCCTTATGAATTTTCGGTACAGCACCGAACTATGGATGTATGATAGCATTTATCCGTGTACAAGTCAACACTTTCGTTAAAATAAACAAAAATTTTTTCTTTTTATGGTGCTGGATTATGCACTATTACAAATATTGCGCAATCTATCACATTTTGCTGTACATAAAATCAGCAATTTTTAATTCCTACTGAATCAATATGATATTGTGCAATTCTATAAAATATGATAGAATCAGCTTGTGAACAATTTTCACAATGCGCAACGATTGTACGCAGGGCTTAAATTGCACACGCAAAAGCAAACCATAATAAAGGAAGAGACAGCGATGAAAATACTAAACGGAATCTCGGAGCTTGTCGGGCACACCCCGCTCTGCCGCCTGAGGAGAGTTGAGGAGAAATTCGGGCTGAAGGCGCAGCTTGCCGTTAAGCTCGAAAGGATGAACCCCGCCGGAAGCGTGAAGGACAGGGCAGCGCTTGAGATGATTGAGGGCTTTGAGCGCGCGGGAAAGCTGAAAAAGGGCGGTACGATTATTGAGCCGACGAGCGGCAACACGGGAATCGGGCTTGCGGCGATAGCGGCAGAGCGCGGCTACCGCGTGCTGCTTACAATGCCTGACTCGATGAGCGTAGAGAGGCGCAAGCTTCTCAAGGCATACGGCGCGGAGCTTGTGCTTACAGAGGGAAAGCTCGGAATGGCTGGCGCGCTCAAAAAGGCTGAGGAGCTGCACGAAAGCACCCCGAACAGCATAATTGCCGGTCAGTTCTCCAACCCCGATAATCCCAAGGCGCACTACAAGACGACGGGACCCGAAATCTGGGAGGATACCGACGGGAAGGTTGACTGCTTCATAGCGGGCATCGGCACGGGCGGAACGCTCTGCGGAACAGGCAGATACCTCAAGGAAAAGAACAGCAGCATTAAGCTTATCGCGGCTGAGCCGCTTTCCTCTCCCCTGCTTTCCGGCGGCAAGGCGGGTCCGCACAAGATTCAGGGAATCGGCGCAAACTTTGTTCCCGATAATTACGACGCTGAGCTTGTGGACGAGATAATCACAGTTCCCGACGCGGGAGCAATAGAAACCGCGAGAATGCTTGCGCACAAGGAAGGGCTTTTATGCGGA
>CAZUTB010000207.1:0-4517 GCA_964622905.1 uncultured Oscillospiraceae bacterium
AAGCCTTTGCCGACTGGAGCGACGCAGGCGCTCCGCAGTATGCGCGTCCCGCGCCTAAGCCCGTTTATGTGCCGCCCGAGGATACCGCCGACGAGCAGCCCCTCAAGCGCAGAAGGAGGCAGCAATGAGCAAAAAGCAGCGTTCTTCTTCGCGCTCCATAAGGAATATTAGCGCAGTTCCGGTAAGGGTTATGATGCTTATTTTCTTCCTTGCCTTCCTGCTTATAGCAATTCAGAAGCAGATAACCGTGCAGGAGGCGTACGACGCGCTTAAAAAGGCGGGCGATGCGGCGGCGGCTGCGCCTACGCTTGATTTGTTCTCGTTCGCGCTCTGCCTTATTGTTCCTGTAATGATTTTTATAGGAACCGTTGTGCTTGGAAAGCTGCTTCCCACAGACCCCGTTCTGCTCTCGCTCACTAATTTTCTTTGCGCTCTCGGCGTTTTTGTGCTTTATTCCACAGCTCCCGATAAGGGGCTGCGGCAATGTATGTACTACGGAATCGGTATAGCTGTAATGGCGCTGTGCATTTATATGGTGCGCATAATCAAGCACTGGCGCGCGTTTTCACGAATTATCTTCCCGATAGCGCTTCTTTTGCTTGCGACTCCGCTTGTCTTGGGCACAGAGCAGAACGGTGCAAAAAACTGGATTTATGTAGGCGGAACGTCGCTTCAGCCGAGCGAAATGATAAAGATTCCTTTGCTGATAATCCTTGCCTACTATATGTCGCGCCGCAAATTCTTCTCGTGGCTTTTGTTCTGCGTCTGCGCGCTTGCGATTCTCATGCTGCAAAAAGACCTCGGAACGGCTCTGCTTTACTATATAACTGCCTTACTTCTCTACTATGCCTCAACCGGCAACCTGCCCGTATCGCTTCTAGGGCTTGGCGGAGGAGCAGGCGCGGCTTACCTCGGCTATTCTATGTTTGCCCATGTTAAAAAGCGTGTAGCACTCTGGATGAATCCATGGTCGGATTATGACGCGGGCTATCAGATTATTCAATCGCTTGTCGCGATAGCTTCGGGCGGACTTTTCGGAATGGGAGTCGGGCTTGGCTCGCCTAAATCCATCCCTATCTACTATACGGATTTTATCTTCGCCGTAATCTGCGAGCAGTTTGGCATGCTGTTCGGCTTCGGCGTTATTCTCGTTTACGTTTTCATAATGCTTCGCGGCGTTTCTGCGGCAATGGATGCAAGAACGCAGTTTGACTCGCTGCTTGCAATGGGAGCTACTATAATTCTCTCGGTTCAGGCGTTTATCATCATTGGCGGAGTTATTAAGCTTATACCGCTTACCGGCGTTACAATGCCGTTTGTCAGCTACGGCGGAACCTCAATGCTTGCGTCAATGGGCATTATGGGTCTGCTTCAAGGCGTTGCAAGCAAGAATAAGGACGCACTAATCCGCGAGGAGAGCTATGTTTCCTCGGCGGGGGAGGTGGCGCTGTGAAGCAGTATAAATTTTTCATGCGCATACTTGCCTGCATTATGCTCGTTATGTTCGCGGCACTTGCAATTTACTCAGGCTATTCTATAAATACCTACGGAAGCCGCTGGTTTGCCTATTCACATAATCCGAGGGTCAGGAACCAAAAATCAAAGGTAGTGCAGGGAAGCATTTATGACGCCTCCGGCGTAAAGCTCGCGTGGACGGATGAAAGCGGAAAGCGGCAGTATCAGGAGGATTTGAGCGCAAGGAAGGCTGTTGTTCACCTTGTGGGCGAGGGAACGGGTATGGTTGCCAACGGCGTTGAAAGCTTTATGGCGAATTATCTCCTTGGCTTTGACACAACCTTCTGGGAACGTGTTCAGAACCTGTTCTCAGGAGAGCAGAGCAGGGGCGACGATATAACGCTTACCGTTGATTCCAAGCTCTGCACCGCGATAGAGAGCTATTTCCCGCAGGGCAAGAACGGTGCGGTCGTTGTAATGAACTATAAAACGGGTGCGGTTGTGGCACTCTCCTCATTCCCGAATTTTGACCCGATGAATATAACCGAGAGCGACAAAACAAGCGTTGACGCGCCGCTCTACAATCGTGTTACTAAGGGACTTTATCCTCCGGGAAGCACCTTCAAGATTGTTACCGGAGCGGCGGCGCTCAGGTATATTTCCGGAGTGCAGACTGAAACCTTCAACTGCACCGGTGAATTCCATATAAACAGAACAACCGTAACCGACGCTAAAAACGATAAGCACGGCGCGATAACGATGGGCTATGCCTTTGCTGTCAGCTGCAATAATACCTTTGCGTACCTTGCCGAGCGTCTCGGCTTTGCGGCGATGGGAAAGACCGCGGAGAGCTTCGGCTTCAACGATACCTTCCTTTTCCGCGACCTCGTTGTAAGCGATGGCTCATACCCCACGGACGGCGACGCGGACGAGCTTGCGTGGAGCGGAGTCGGGCAGGGCAGAGTGCTTACCACCCCGCTGCATATGTGCATGGTTGCGGCGTCCGTTGCAAATGGCGGAGTGATGATGGAACCAAGAATACTGCAAAGCGTAGCCTCCCCTACGGGTAAGGTTCGGCTTACCTATGAAGCGCAGACGTATAAAACCGCTATGTCCGAAACAGACGCCGCAATTTTGGAAAGGTATATGCGCCAGACCGTAACCTCCGGCTCCGGCAGAAACGCCGCGGTAAGCGGGCTTACCATATGTGGCAAAACCGGAACTGCGCAGTATGACGATGTGAATAAGAAGGAACACGCGTGGTTTGTCGGCTATATCGACTCGGACGATTATCCCTACGCGATAGCAGTAATAGTCGAGGATTCGACAGCAGGAGGAAGCACGGTAGCCGCTCCGATAGCGAATAAGGTGTTTACCTACATTAAGAACAATTTTGCCAAGGCTGAGTAAACTAGTGAGATAATAAGAGCCTTACTGCAAAATCAGCCCGCCGAGTAAATCTCAGCGGGCTGATTTCATGTGGGCTTTTATGTTTTTTAGCGTCTGCCGCTTAAGCTTTATCTTGCAAGCCAGCCGCCGTCAACGGCAAGGGTATAGCCGTTGATATAGCTTGCCGCTTCGCTTGCGAGGAAAACGGCAGGGCCGGTAATATCGGCGGGCTTTCCCCATCTGCCTGCGGGAATGCGCTCAAGAATAGCCTCGGAGCGCTCTCCGTCAGCCCTTATAGCGGCGGTGTTGTTGGTAGCCATATAGCCGGGAGCGATAGCGTTTACGTTGAGTCCGTACTTCGCCCATTCGTTAGCCATGGTCATTGTAATGCCCTTGACGGCGGACTTTGCGGCGGTGTAGCTGGGAACGCGAATTCCGCCCTGGAAGCTGAGCATTGACGCAACGGAGATAATCTTTCCGCCGTGACCCTGCTTGATGAACTGGCGCGCCGCCGCCTGCGAGAAGAAGAAAACCGTCTTGATGTTGATGTTCATAACGTCGTCCCAGTTCTTCTCCGAGAAGTCGATGGAATCCTCACGGCGGATTATTCCGGCGTTGTTGACAAGAATGTCAAGCTGACCGAATTTCTCAACAGTGGTCTTGACAATTCTGTCTATCGGCTCTATCGACATAAGGTTCTCAACTATATACTCGAATTTGCCGCCGCAGCTTTCAATCATTTCCTTGGTTTCGGGGCTTTCAACATAGTCAACGCCCATTACGGAAGCGCCGGCTTTTGCCATCGCAAGCGCGAAGCCCTGTCCAAGACCCGTGCTTGAGCCGGTAATGATTGCTACCTTTCCCTTGAGGGAAAACATATCCATGCTGAATTCATCCTTGTTGATATACGAAATTGCCATTTTATTTCTCCTTTCCGTCAGCGAAGGTCGGTAGTCTTGATGTTGTCCATATCGTCGAATTCCTGATTCTCTCCAACCATTCCCCAAATGAAGGTGTAATTGCTGGTTCCGACTCCGGAATGAATGCTCCAGGAGGGAGAGATTACGGCCTGGTGGTTCTGCATCACGATGTGACGCGTTTCCTGAGGCTGTCCCATCATGTGGAAAACTACGTTGTTTTCGGGAATATCGAAGTAGAGATAAACCTCCATGCGGCGCTCATGCGTGTGGGAGGGCATTGTGTTCCAGTTGCTGCCCGGCTCAAGGTGAGTAAGCCCCATGCAGAGCTGGCAGGTCTGCATAACAGCGGGATGCAGATACTGATAGATTGTGCGCTTGTTGCAGGTTTCAACGCTGCCAAGGGGACGAGGGTTAGCGTCGGCAATCGTTATGTGGCGGTTGGGATAGGTCTTGTGAGCGGTTGCGCTGTTGATGTAAAAGAGCGGGGGATTCTTTTTGTCAACGCAGGAGAAGGAAACCTTCTTTGCGCCCATACCTACATAAAGACCGTCGCGGTCAGCCATGCGGTAGTCCTCGCCGTCAACATTTACGATGCCTTCACCGCCGATGTTGATAACGCCAAGCTCTCTGCGCTCAAGGAAATAGTCAGCGGCGATTTCCTTGCCGCCCTCAAGCTCAAGCGTCTTGTCAACAGGCATTATTCCGCCTGCGATGATTCTGTCAAAACGGCTGTAGGTGAGCAGTACCTTATCC
>CAZUTB010000208.1:0-4508 GCA_964622905.1 uncultured Oscillospiraceae bacterium
TGCCGCGCGGCAAAGCGCGATTTCATCATTGATACCGTTGAGTATCACAATCACACCTCCGAGGGAATCATCCCGCTTGACGGCGATATCCTTCTTCATGTCGCTCCCGCTACCGGAACGGGAATCGTGCCGTGGGATGAGATGGAGGTTTTCTATGTACCGAAGGGAACTATGGTTTCCCTGCGCCCCGGAACCTGGCACCATGCGCCCTTCACCGTTACCGATAAGCCCGTTTCCGCCGTCATCGTTCTGCCCGAGCGCACCTATGTGAACGACTGCATCGTTGTTTCACTGCCCGCCGACCAGCAGACGAAGATTGAGCTGTAATAGGTAAATCAATACAGAAATACAGCAGCCCGCATAAGGTTTCCACCTTCTGCGGGCTGCTTTTACTTATGGATTTTGAGCTAATCGCTGTTTATCTCGTGCTTTTGTGCTGTTTACTTTACCATTTCCTCGAGCTGCTTTCTTTGCCTTTCGAGTTCGTCTGTTTCCGCCGAAAGGTCGGGAGCTGCTCCGCCGCGCAGAGGCTCAACAATCTCGCTTATCGCGTCAAGCATCGGCGTAAGCCCGAGGTTTCCCGCCGCGCCCTTCATTGCGTGTGAAATGTCGAACGCATCCGCGGTATTGCCGGAAAGCAAAGCGCCTTTGAGCCTTGCGAACGAGTCGCCGCTGACAAACAAAGCGATGCACTCCCTGTACACCTGAAGGTTTCCTCCGAAGCGCTCCAGCGCGCGAACGGTGTCCGCGCCGTAGAGCATCAGCTTTTGCTCGAGTATATCCATTTTTCCTCCGAAATCAGATGCTGCAGGGGAGCGCGCAGCGCTTTTCGCTGCTCTCAAAGCACAAATCAATAACCTTCATAACGCGCATTGCCTGTTCGGGGCGAACAATCAGCTCCGCCTTGCCTGCAATGGTATCCGCAATGTTCTGATAGAATTCGCTCCAGTCCGCCTTGACCTCGGGAAGCGGCAGCTCTATCGTGGTCTGAACAGGGCGCGGCGACATCGTTCTCGTAGGACCGGCGGAGGTGTAGGTTATCCTGTCGCTCCACTCCATCTCGGAGCCTTCGCGAATCTGCACTATTTTGCCGTTGCAGTCCCAGTCTTCAATAACCGCTGTTCCGTCCTTGGCTTCAATATGCCAGCGCGGGAGCATGATAAGGCAGTTTGTCGCAACCTCGACAAGCGCCTGAAGCCCGCTCTCAAAGGTCAATATTACCTTGCAGTTGTCGTCTGCCTCGTCCGCATAGACCTCCTGAAGGCTCGCGCCGACGCTGACAACCTTTTCATCAATCATGTCCATCAGCTGGTCAATAAGATGAACGCCCCAGTCGAGCAGCATTCCGCCGCCCTCCTTCTTCACTCCGCGCCAGCCGAAAAGCACGCGCCGCGAGCCTAAAACTCGGCTCTCGATGAAGTACGGCTTCCCGATTGTCCCGTTTTCGAGGATTGAGCGCACCATCTTGAAATCCCTGTCCCAGCGGCGGTTCTGATGCACGGAAAAGAGCTTTCCCGCCGCCTTGGACGCGTCAATCATCTCCTGCAAATCCGCAGCGCAGAGCGATACGGGCTTTTCGGAAACCACGTTCTTTCCCGCGGCGAACGCTGCCTTTGCAAGCGGCTTGTGCCAGTCGTTCGGCGTTGCGATTGTTACCAGCTGCACCTTATCGTCGCCGAGAAGCTCGTCAAGCGAGGAATAAACGTTAAAGCCGTTCGCCTTTGCCTTTGCGCGCGCTTCCTCGCGGATGTCCCATATTCCCGCAACGGTAATGTCCTTAAGCTTTTCGCGAATCATATCCGCGTGCCACGAGCCCATTCCGCCATAGCCTATAAGTCCAAGCCCAATACTCATAAATGCCTCCGAAATTAATAGCTGATTGCGCCAAGAAACGCGGAAAAACGCGCTTCTCAGCCCGAATAACAGTATATCACGCATTCGACAAAAAAGTAAATTGCATTTCCGACTATAACTTAAAACGTCATTTTGTTTATTTTTATGCTTTTCCCTATTTTTCGCGCATTGGTGCTATAATTCTAAAGGCTGTTCGCCGCTTGGAGGTGCTTTTATGGCAAGACTAAAGGCGTTTTTCGGGAAGGAAACCGTGCTTTGCATTTCGTTCCTTTTGGCGCTTCTCTCAATGCTCGTCACCCCGCCGAACGCGGGCTATCTCGGCTATATTGATTTCTCTGTTCTTGCGCTGCTGCTGTCGCTGATGTGCGTAGTCGGGCTTATGAAGCACCTCGGCTGGCTCGGGAGGCTTTCGTCCGCGCTTATATCGCGGTGCAGGGATTTGCGCAGGCTTTCGCTCGCCCTCTCGCTCTGCTGCTTTTTCTCCGCAATGCTCGTTACCAACGATGTCGCGCTTATAACCTTTATACCTTTGTCCGTTGGCGCGCTTGCGTCCGCGCCCGCCTCCGCGCTTATCTTTACGATGTCGCTTGAAACCGTCGCGGCGAATCTGGGCAGCGTGCTGACTCCCTTCGGCAATCCGCAGAACCTGTATATCTTTTCGCATTACTCCATGGGCGCGGGCGAGCTTGTTTCGGCAATGCTCCCGCTTTGGCTCGCGTCGCTTTTGCTTGTAATGCTTGCGCCCCTTATTATCAAAAACGCGCCTGTGCCCCTGCCCGAAAGCGCAGAAACCAAGCCTGCGGAAAAGCCGGATGTGCTGCGCGGCGTTTTCGCTCTGCTGCTCTTTCTGCTCTGCGTTCTCTCCGTACTGTGCGTCGTTTCCGTCTATATCTGTCTTGGCGCGGTGCTGCTCTCGCTTATCTTTCTTGACAGGAAGGCGCTGCTTGAGGCGGACTACGGCTTGCTCTTAACCTTTGTGTGCTTCTTCGTTTTCGTTGGAAACATGGGCGCTTCGGAGGCTGTAAGGAGCGCGGTGAGCGGAATCATCGCGGGCAGGGAGCTTGAAACGGGGCTTGTGCTTTCGCAGGTCATAAGCAATGTTCCCGCCGCGCTTATGCTTTCCGGCTTCACGGATAACGCCGTCGCGCTGCTTCGCGGGGTTGACCTCGGAGGGCTTGGCACGGTTGTCGCCTCCCTTGCAAGCCTGATTACCCTGAGAATTTTCAAAAGGGAAACCGGCGGAAAAAGCGGAAGGTATCTTCTTGTGTTTACGCTTATAAACATCGTATTCCTTATAATTTTATATCCTGTTGCAAAACTTATCAGCTAACAAAAATCGTTTTTGTTTTTTGTTATTAATTTATATATGCATTCACAAATATAAACAGCAGACAGGACGGGAAATTTATTCCCGCCCCGTCTGCTTTCCTAGAAATTGCCGTATGGACAGCCGCTTTGTATTCTTTTGTTTTCCTCGTTAACCCTTGTCTGCTTACCGCGTGCTTTGTCAGCGCATATTGTAGCTGCCGCAGCAGCTTTCATCCTCGGCTTTGCCGCTGCAGCAGTTGTTGCAGGGCTTTATCTCGATGGATTCCAGCTCGCAGATTCCGTTTCGGTCATGGTGCGCGCAGCTTTCAACCTTGCAGTAAATACATTGCTTTGCCATAATACCCCTCCTAAAATTGCGAAGCTTTTGCCTCGCCTAACGGTGATTATGCCCAAAAAAGCTGTATGTATGCATTTTGGCGATTCTGTAAATATATTTCGGTAGGCATTGCGCCGCCATACTTTATCTGATAGAATAGACCTGTCTGAAAACAGACGTAAGCTTGAACAAACGCTCTGTTACGTATTTGAATAAAGGATGGCTCGATATGAGAAAATTTACCCGCCTTTACCGTGCGCGTGTTACCGCCTTGCTTGAAAATGCAATCAAGTCGCCGCTTACGGTTATATCCGGCGAAGCGGGAAGCGGAAAAACGACCGCTGTTTTGCAGTACATTCAGCAAAGGCAGGAGAGCCGCCCTCTTATTTTTCGTCCCGAAATCGGAAACGGAACGGAGGAGGAGCGCTTTGCTTCCTTTGCGAACACGCTTAAGCTTTATGACGGCTCTTATCAGAAGCTGCTTGCAGGAATGACCGCGCCGCTCACCCGCGCCGCGGCGCATCGCCTTGTTGCGGTGCTGTGCAAGCAGATTACCTCGCCGACCCTTTTTGTGTTTGACTTGCAGGAGTTTTCTTGCGACCATATTTTTCTGCAATTTATCGACGAGCTTTTGCTGAACCGTCCGCCCAAGCTCCAGATTATTCTTGTGCAGCGGCCTGCGCTCACCGCGATAGACCAGTATATAGAGCGCGGAATCTGCACCGCCCTTACGAGCAGGGATTTCCTTTTCAATCTGCGCGAAATGCGGCAGATTATGCAGCTGCACGGAATGAAGAATAATCTTCAGAACGCTGAAAAGTATCTGAGCGCTACCTGTGGCTGGCCGCAGGCTGTGCGGGAATTAATCGAAACATGGGAGGACGAGGGGGAGGACGACGGCTCGCTTCCGAACCTGCATACGCTTTGGGAGGGCTGGCTGACAAGCAGGCTCAATTCCACCGAAATTCGGCTTATGCTCAGAATGTGCTATCTGCACGGGCTTACCGCT
>CAZUTB010000209.1:0-4504 GCA_964622905.1 uncultured Oscillospiraceae bacterium
GAAAGCGTTTATGCAGCAAAAGACTCATATTAAAACTGAAATAAAGATTTCACATGATTTTGGAGGTTGTACAATGGAAGAAGCGGCGAGCAAACAGGAAGCCAACCTGGCGAATGGCAGCGTATGGAAGCTAATTGCTCGTATGAGCATTCCCGCTGTGATACTCATGCTGATTATTGTCGTGTACAGCGTTGCAGACATATTCTTCATTGGGCAAACGGGCGACGCCGCCAAGGTGGCTGCCGTAGCGCTGGCAAGTCCGATTTACGCGGTGCTTCAGGCGTTTGGCACGCTGCTCGGAAGCGGCGCAAGCACGCTGATGTCCATTTCTCTCGGAGAGAAGAACGACAGGAAGGTCAAATCAATTTCTTCCTTTTGCTGCTATGCGACGATATTTTTAGGCGTGCTGTTTGCGCTGGGCGTGCTGGTCTTCGCCGACCCGTTAGCGAAGCTTCTTGGCGCGGATGTGGGCACGCTGGGCTACACATCCGACTACATCAAGGTACTCCTGATGGGCGCGCCATTCATACTGTTCAGCAGCGTGTTCGGTAATATCGTCCGCTCGGACGGTTCGGTTAAGGAGTCTCTTGTCAGCAACCTGATCGGGTCAGGCTTGAACATCGTTCTCGATCCGCTTTTCATTCTCGGTTTTGGCTGGGGCGTAGCCGGCGCGGCAGTCGCGACTGTGCTGGGAAATGCTGCCGCCAGCATCTATCTTCTGCTCGTTGTGCGAAAAAAAGACGTGTTCTCGCTGAAGCCAAAGGATTTTTCGCTGAAAAAGGATATTGCGTTATCCACGCTGGTTCTCGGTATCCCAATGTCGCTCAGCACGCTGCTGATGAGCTTCGGCGACGTGGCTCTCAATAATATGCTGAAGCAGTACGGCGATGCCGCGGTCGCTGCCTTTGGCGTTGCAGGGCGCATCACGATGGTGCTGGCTATGGTATCCATGGGAATTTGCATGGGCATACAGCCGCTTCTCGCCTACTGCTACGGCGCTAAGGATTATCCGCGAATGAAGGAGGTTATCTGGAAGGTTCTGCTTACCTGCATTGTATCGACATCATTCCTGACGCTGCTCTGCTTCCTTTTCAGGGACGGTATTCTGACGGCTTTCATCAATGAAGCCGACGTCATCGCGCTCGGTCGGCGCTTTTTACTGGCGGCATTGATTTCAGGCCCTGTTTCCGGCGTATATCAGCTGTGCAGCTCTTTCCTGCAATCCACCGCCAATGTTAAGGGCGCTACGATTGTTGCATGCCTGCGGAAGGGAATTGTCTACATTCCGATTACATTCATCTTCTTCTACGCGTTCGGCATGGACGGGCTTGTCGCGGTTACGCCGGTTGCAGACTATATTTCAATAGTGATTGCTGTTGTTATCAGCCACTTCTGGTTCAAAAAAATGAAAAGCAACATGGAGGGTGCATGATGGAGAAAGCAGATTATAAAGTATCCGTAATTACGCCTAGTCACAACACGAATCTTGCTCTGATGCAAAAAGCATTTGATTCGCTGAAGGCGCAAACCTGCGGGTTTGATCAAATCGAATGGATTATTGTAGTTCACAATGACCCCGATGAAAAATACGCAGCCGTTGAGGAGTTGGTTAAGGGCTATGAAAACGTCAGGCTTTTCAGGCTAAACAACGACAATCGCACCGCTTCCAGCCCCCGCAACTACGGTATGCCCAAAGCCACAGGCAAGTATCTTTCCTTCCTGGACAACGACGATACCCTGACCCCTGCGGTTTTTGCGACAGTGGTTCCAAAGCTTGATGAAAACGACGCGGAGGTTGGCATCTTCCGTTATGAGGCAATATCGGACTCTAGTACGATGAACGCAATCTGCCCCTATGTGCTGATTAACCAAACCCGTGAGTTCATTGTAGAGGAAACTGACAGCTGGGATTCAAGCAACTATGTGTACGGCGCGGGAATGAACGTGACCTCCAAGATATATCTGCGCTCATTCATAGAAAAAAACGGCTTTTCCTTTGACGAGGACGTGCCGCTGGCTGAGGATAACCTGTTTAATCTTCATTGCTTCAGCGCGGCAAAGAAAGTTTGCTATTTTCCGCAGCTGATTGGCTATGAGTACAATCTGAATAACGGCTCGCTGGTGCAGTCGTTCAAAAAATCGCCCTCCGATGCGCTCAGATATGCCGTAGGCATCAAAAAGGTGATAGAATACGGCTTGACAACGGGGCTGTATATGAATTACGTCATTTGCGATTTGCTGGGCTTTCAATCGGCTGTTATGCTTGCTTCCATGGATTTGCCGCTCGAAACGCGCATTCAGGTATCGGAGCTATTGATGCCTTACCTGAGCGTTGTCAGAGAGCTTAAGCCCTCCAAGCTGCATTCCCGCCAGATGGCGACCACTATTATCAAGCTCCCGAAATTGACAATCGGCAAGCCGAAATTCTGCTATCACCTGCTGCGTGTGCTTAAGCGGCTCGGCGTAGACACCAACAAGCGAATATCCGGTATGAAGTGAGGTTGAGAATATGAGCATGGAACAGCAGACAAGGCTTCTGCTTGAAATCCTTCAAAACAACAAGGATTCCGATTACGGCAGGCGGTATCACTTTGAAAACATACTAACGGAGGATGGCTTCCGCGGTCACGTGCCGGTTTCCTGCTATGATAATTACGCGCCAATGATTGAGCTTTCAACGCGTATCGGCGAGAGCAATATTTTCACTTCAAAGCCGCTTGCTTGTTATACGGTGGCTACCGGCTCCTTCGGAGTGCAGCGGCGTATTCCATGTACAGAGGAGTACGCCAAAATATGCTTTGATTCGCTGAAGGAGCTGTTCTGCACCCGCGGCAAGTCGGTCGTTCTCTTTCAAAGCTTTCCCCGCGTTCGTCCGTTCAAGGACGGCAAGTACCTCAACAGCATCTATGGCGAAATGCTGAACGTGTGGAAAAAATGGAAGAAAGGCAATCTCGGCGCGCGCTTTTTTTCGCTTGGCAGCTGCACAAGCCCCGAGGAGCTGCTTTTCGCTTCCGAGCTGTACGAGCAGACGTACCTGCGCTTGCTGTTCTCCTTGCAGTTCGAAGATGTGACGCAGATTGTGGCTCCCAACACATGGAACGTTCTGGATTTCTTTATGACGCTTGAAAAGGATTGGCAGCAGCTTGTGAAGGATGTTGAAAACGGCACCTTGAGCGAAAATGTGCTGCTCTCGGAGGCTTCACGCGCCGTCCTTACCGCACGCCTGAAGAAGCTGCCGAAGCGCGCCGCTCAGCTGCGCGCGATATTTGAGCAGGGCTTCGACGAGCCTGTTCTGCGCAAAATATGGCCGCAATTCACAAAGATTATTGCGGACGGCAGCGCCGGTTTCTCAAATTACACCGATAAGCTGAAAAAGTACATCGGCGATGCCCCGATTGATTACGGCTGCTCCATTACCGCCGAAGCGATGATACTAAAGAATATACCCGGCAGTGACGAGTATCATCTTTTGCCGGAGATAGGGTATTTTGAGTTCATACCGGTCGGCGCCGATTCAGGCAGCAGCGTAACCATGGATGCCCTTACTCCCGATGAAAGCTATGAGGTGCTTTTGACAAGCCGCTTTGGGTTCTACCGCTACAAGCTGGATACAGTAGTGAAGCTGCTTCGCTATGACGGCGACGTTCCCGTATTGAAAAAGGGCTACCGAATCAACCAGACGGCATCCTTGGCGGGAGAGGCAATGAACGAGCAGCAGGTGGCGGAGGCGGTCCGCAAGCTGGAGGCGCATTTCTCGCTTTCCGTGTATGATTACTGCTACCATCCCGAGGAGGACGAAGGCTGCTATACGGTGCTGCTGGAAACGGAGGCAGCCGAAGGCATTGCGATTTCTGATTTGGAGCGCGTTCTCGAGCAGGAGCTTAGGCGCGTAAATCCTGCCTATGCCGCCGCGATTGATGCACGCCGTCTCCGCCCATGCCGGATTCGTTTCCTGGCAGAGCAAACCCAGCTGCTCTACCGCGATATACGCTGTATGCGCGAGCAGCTGCCCGTTGAAACATTGCTGCCGGTGCGCTATATAGATACGCCCGTCAAGGAGAAATTCTTCTTCGGTCTTGCGCAGTAAAAGCGCAGCAGCGGAGTTAAGTGAATTGGCGAGGGGCAGACGCAGAGGGCATTTCCTCTCCGCAGGAATGCCGACGCTAAGCCGGTTATTGGCGATGCCGCGTGTGCGGACATAAAATACCACTTGCTGCTTAGCTCAAGCGTTTGCGGGATGACAGAAATCTCCGAGATATATAGCGGCGGCATTTGAGCCGATGCGGAGTACCACAGCGCTTGACCTGAGTAAATTACTGACGAAAACACAAAAAACTAACGCAGTCGGACGGCTGCGTTAGTTTTTTGTTATATAGCAGTTATACGGCGTTTTTACAGCGCAAGCACAGCGTCCCTTGCGGGGAGCAGCTGCTTATCGAGCGAGGTGACGTTCTCAATCCTGCCCCTGTCAACCGAAGCGGCAAGCGCGGGGTCTATGGGGAGC
>CAZUTB010000210.1:0-4500 GCA_964622905.1 uncultured Oscillospiraceae bacterium
TCGAACGGTTTTCCAAACATTTCGAGCGTCTTGTCGCTAGGCGTTGCGGTCAAGCTCGGAATAGGAATTGACGGCGTTGCGTGCGTATGGGCGCAGGGCGGCGTTGCCGCAATTCCTTCCATAACAATAGCGGTGCCGACAGACCCCGCAAAGCCCTTCCCCCACTTTGAGTTCAAGATGAATTTCAGCATCAAGGCGGGCGTGAAGCTATTGTGGATAAGCTATCAGATAGAGCCGCTGAGCTACGACCTGCTTGTTGCGGACAACTGGCACAAAGCGCCGCCCACGCTGCCCTACTGGCAGCCTACAACAAAGAAAATGGCGGTGACGGCAGCGGAAACAACGGATGACGGCGGAACAATCGCAACAAGCGCAGAAATGCAGGAATGCTGCATTGCCGAGCTGCCGGAGGATTACTTCGCTAACCTGCAAACCATCGGCGACCCGATAACGCTATACACGGTAAACACAAGCGGCGAAACGGAAAGCGAAGCATTCCAGCCCTATTTCCCCGCGGAGATTCCGATAGCGAGCGCGCACTGGGGAAGCAGCACCGTGCTGAGCGATAATATTCCGTATGAAAACGATGTGATACCCTACACAGGGTTAAACGGCGAAGAACGCGAGGATGCCTACGGAGTCGTTAAGCCAGTGGATGAAAAAATGCTACTTGAAAACACCTATTACAATTCCAACTGCAAAACGCTGACAACAGCAAAGGGCGTATACTTCCTGTTTGTTGCCAACGTCAAGATTCAGGACGAGTATGTTCCAACGCTGATGCTGTCCACAACATTCGGCGGCGATGTGCTCAAGAACGCAATCCCAATACTGATGGATGACAAGGAAAAGCGCTATGTGCTGGATTTTGATATGTCCACTGTGAACAACGAAAGCCAACGTTCCTTTGACGTGGATATCGTTGTGACTTACAGCAAGGGCAAGGACGCCAGAACAAGTTACATGGGAATGTTCAATTATAAGCTTGCCTTTGACTGGGACAGCCAAAAGCTTTGGACCTATGCAAAGAAAGAGCTCAATGTTGATACATCCGCCAACTACTATAAAGCGCTACACCCTCGTGTAGTTACGAATTTTCACGGACAGTCTATGATCGCATGGCAGATGCAGTTCGATATGGAATACAAGTCGTATACCTTCACAAAGCCCGCCATATGCTGTGTTTACACATTTGCAGATTACGCAAGCAACAACGTGCATTGGTCGGAGCGCGAACTGATTGTAGTCGATTATCCGATGCGTGATTTGGTTTTAATACAGGATAATGACTATCAAACGCTATTTCTGTGCTGCCTATCCCGCGACAGAAAGCTGGAAACCGACGTACCGTTTATTGAAACGTTCGATAAAGGCGTCGACCACAATACATTAAAGTATAAGGAACTAAAAAAGGTGGACACGATAGTTCCTAATGCATACAAGGCGCAGAAGCTGCGCGAGCATACTGCTCTCGTAACCGACTCCGCAGGCTCGCTGCACGTTGTTGACAGCAGCAACAGAATACTGTTCAAGCTCGATAACGCGGAAATGGCATTGCCCGTCGATTACGCCACGTCGCTGCTGAGCATAACCGGAAGCGGAGATAATTTGCAGTACGACCTGCTGTGCTATTGGGGCGACAGCCAGAGCCACACTCAGGGGAATAAGGATTATCCCGTTTACGATGACTATGACCGCGTAGAGGCTAAACGGATTGTCCTTCTCAGCAACAAAACAGGCTGGGCATACAGAAAGGGCGCAATCAGCCAAGAGTTCACGCTGTGCGGGCTTGACAAGGTATATCAGAAGGTCAAGCTGCTTGCAACAGACGCAAAGAACGCGCTTTGCGGTATGCTTTACACCTATGTTCCCGATGTCAAGGGCTACTCAGGCAACATCTACACAGCGCAGATTCCCAACGTAGCCGCGATTGAAATTGAGGGAATGACCACCAATGACCCCTGCGTCGGCAAGAACGAGAAGGTCGGAGTCTTCTTTGACATGGTCAACAGCGGAAACCTGTTCCTGACAGGGGCTGATGTCGAAATAGAGTTTTACAGGAAGGATCAGGATAAGCCCTTCTCGACCAAAAAGCTAAAGTTTGATTTGACGGACGCAAATAAGATAATTGCGGGCGTGAATGAGCTTGACTTTGATAAGCTGGGCGAGGACGAGGTGTATGTGCTTGACGAAACGCACACGCTTGAGGAGGCAATGAACACGCCAAGCCTCCGCGATTGGTTTGACCAACGCACGAGCTTTGACACTGAGACGCTCAGCAGCAGCACAATCGCTAAGGCAAACGGCAAGGTTAAGCTTGAGTACCTTTCCCCCGGCGAAAAGCACCTCTATTATCAGGAAATCGAAATGCCCAAGGATGTGACGGGGCTTGTAATAATCAAGTCCAAGGTGACGGGCTATACGGTTAAAACCGTTTTCTACACTCCCGAAAGCAACGCGGTTTCCTCCGAACCCGAAGCGGAAAGCAGCGACTACTATTCCGCTAAGACCACGGGCGGCTCAACCACAATAAATCACGCTCACCCCGTTATCGAGGGCAGCCTTATTCAGAACAACGACAGCGGAATGCTGACGCTGAACCTCAGAAACGAAAATCCCGATCAGATGGACATGACGCTCAAAATTTACGGAGATGAAACCCTGCTGCTCGAAAAGGAATTCACAAACATCTGCCAGGGCGCGGCGCTTGCCGAAGGCGGGTATGTTACCGACCTTGGGTACACAAGCGGCACAGCGGGCGAAAACGAAGCGGGCTATGTCAACATCATTATACCCGTTAAGGATTTGACTCAGGGGCAAAACTTCTCCTACCTGCGCGCCGAGCTTTGGCCGCCCGAGGATTCGCCGGAGCTTCTGCTGGACGGGCTTGAGTATGACGACATAGAGTTCATGCTGCGCACCACCGATTTCCTCCGCGTAGACAAGGATTTGGAAAGCCTGACGGTGTATTATAAGGAGGATGTGACCTTTACAGCATCGGGCGCGGGCGGAAAAACGCCGTACACCTTCTACTGGCAGAAGCAGAATGAAAGCGGCGATTGGGTGGACATAAAGCAGATTAAGAACGCAACCGAATCCACCCTGAGCCTTAAGTCCGTGCGCGAAACAAACGCGGGAATGTACCGCTGCCTCATTACCGACGGCGCGGACACCGTTTCCACAAGCGAGGTTTCCCTTACAGTTGTAAAGCTCCCGCCTATCACGGGCGACGGCTTCCCGCTTATCCCTGTTATAGCGCTCGGCTTGCTTTCCATAGCGGGCGCGCTTAAAGTAATATCAATCAAAAGGAAGGGTAAAAAGGCGTGAAAAAAGGATTATCGGTCTTTCTTGCTCTCGCTCTGGCGATAATTGTTCCCCTTTCGGCGCTTGCCGAGGCGAGCGATGCCGCAGTTGCCGTGAACGAATACGAGTACACGGTTAAAACCATTCAGACCTATTACGATTCCGTTATCGCAAGCCGATTGGATGACGGCGAAACGCTTACCGCCGAGGACAGAAAAGCGACTCTTGACATAATCATCGAGGGCTACATTGACCTTGGAGTGAGCGAAGTGATGTGCGCAAAGCTTGGGCTGGTGCCGCTGAGCAGCGACCGCCAAAAGCAGCTTGATGAAACGGTGGACGAGCTGTACAACGCATATGTAAAGAGCTATGCGGAGCAGATTGCGGAGGCGTACAGCGTTACAGAGGAGCAGGCGCTTGAGAGCGCGCCTGCGTTTATGGCGCTGAGCGGAGTTACGCGCGAAATACTCTATTCTCAGCAGGAGGCATCCTACCACAATGTACTGCTTATGCAGCAGGTTGCGCTTGATATTGACAGCTCCGAGGAGACAATCTCGCAGGTTATAGAGCGCACCTATGTAGCGCCCGACCGCGAAAAGTATCAAAACGATTACGCGGCGTTTGAAAACACTGTAGTTTCGGAGGGCGGCTTCTCCTACTATATGCCGGCGGGCGTTCGGCTGATTGACCGAATAGTGCTTCCCGGAAAGGCGACCACCGCAGAGGAATGCAAGGCGCTTGCGGAAACCTTCCGCGAGGCGCTTGAGAACGTAGCCATCGACGTTAAGGAGGGAAACAGCCTTGAAGACGTTTGCCAAAGCTACGGGCTTACGCTCGAGGAGGGCTACCTGGTTCACAAGGATTCCGAGGTGTGGCCCCATGAATTCAAGGACGCAGCGCTTGCCCTTACAGCCCCCGGCGATGTTTCTGCCGCTATATCTGTTGAGGGCGAGCCGTGCGTGCTTTGCTACCGCTCCGATATTCCCGAGGGACTTATGCCGCTTTCCGATGAAGATATGCAGAGCCTGCGCGATTACGCCCTCCAGCAGCTGCAAATAATGGCGTACAAGAAGCAGCTTGACATATGGCGCGCGGACTGCCATGTTGTGACGCATCCGGAGCTAATTGACTTAGGCGAATAAACATAGAAATAAAGCAAAGCCTTGAATCAGCAAAAGAATGATTCAAGGCTTTGCT
>CAZUTB010000211.1:0-4496 GCA_964622905.1 uncultured Oscillospiraceae bacterium
CTGAGTTCTTGCGAGAGAACCGCCGTATGAAAGACCCTTGCCGGTAAGAACGCCCTCGTAAAGACCGGTGAGGCGCTTATACTGACCGTAGAGATAACCGATTTCGCGAGCGCCTGTTCCGATATCGCCGGCAGGAACGTCCGTGTCAGCGCCGATGTACTTGGAAAGCTCCGTCATGAAGCTCTGGCAGAAGCGCATAATCTCGTGGTCGCTCTTGCCCTTGGGGTCAAAGTCGCTGCCGCCCTTGCCGCCGCCGATGGGGAGGCTGGTAAGGCTGTTCTTCAAAATCTGCTCAAAGCCGAGGAACTTGATAATGCTCAGGTTAACGCTCGGATGGAGGCGAAGTCCTCCCTTGTAAGGGCCGATAGCGCTGTTGAACTGAACGCGATAGCCGCGGTTCACCTGTACATTGCCCTTATCGTCAATCCACGGAACACGGAACATAATCACGCGCTCAGGCTCTACAAAGCGCTCAAGCAGGGCTTCCTTCTCATATTCGGGATGGCGGTCAAAAACAGGAGCGATGGTTTCGATGATTTCGGTGGCAGCCTGAATGAACTCAGGCTCTGCGGCATTCTTTGCCTTCAGACCGGCAAGTACCTTAGCGGCATACTCGTTCATAAAGCAGGATCCTTTCTCTAAATAAAAATGTCCGGCGCAAGCTGCGCCGGACGCATCCCTTGTGCCGGAAAAAAGTATAACAGCGATAAGTATCCATTACAAGTTTTTTTCTTGTATTCACACCCTAAAGCTGTGATTTCTGGGATACATGGCAGACATTACCGACAGGTTTTTCTTTTGAGTATCGGGGCAGCGCGCTGCAAAAGCATATACAGAAGGAAAAGTATGCCCGCTTCAATCGGGAGCATAATACCGTTTTTGGTAAGCTGCGCGGGGAGATACGCAAGATACGCCTTTCCGTAAAGTATGCTGCGCCAAAGGCTTCCCAGCAGCACGTTCAAAAGCAGGTTATGCGCCGCCTGGGCAGCAATTATCTGCCACGAAAGCTGCTTCCTGTTAAGAAAAAGCGAATACACAAGCCCGCCAAGAGCGGCGCTTACCGTATAGCCCGGGAAATATGCCCCGGCGGGAAAGAGCAATGCTCCGATTATGTCGGCGGCAGCGCCTACAAGCATTGCGGGACAAGCTCCGTACAGCATAGCGGTAGCCGCTACGGCAAGATACCCAAAGCTTATACGGCTTGTGGGAGAAAGATAGATTACAGTAAAACGTGACAGTACAATATTAAGAGCGACCATCATTGCGCATACCACAAGGCACTGGGTGTCCTTCAGACCCTTTGCACTTTCGGACAAAGACAGAATCATTCCGTTTTTGCGCACAAAAAACACTCCTTTACGCAGTCCGAGATACATCGGACAGTCAATAGGTCGATTCGTAAAGGAGCAGTAACCCATACGGAATATTCCGTAAGTATCAGCAGTGGGATGCGCCGGCAGCACCGCGCGGCATTAGCCGCTTCGTTTCACGTCAACTCCCCGTACAATGAACACTTAACGCGCTGCAAGCTACTCTGCTCGATGACGAATCCGGGTAGCGTACATATCATAGCTTAAACCGCGGACTTTATCAAGACTCAAGCAAATGACTTTGCGCTTTATACACAATAAACACAGGAAGCTAATTTTTCTCGGCGATTTCGGCTATTTTTTGCACCGCGCTGTCAATAAGCCTTGAAAGCGGGACGGAGGGCGAACCGGCAATGATATTACTGCAATGATTGACCGGAATAAGCACGCGCACGGCGGAGCTTCTGCCCACAGAAACGGCAATCCTGGGCGTTATTTCGCCCAGCATTGAATCTGCAATAACAATTCCGATAGGGCCTGCAATAACATCCGCGTCACGAGCGGCGCAGGCAGCGGCGTTTTCTCCCGTTGCCGCAAGCTTTACGCCGGATTTCAGCATATTTGAGGTGGCAAGCGCGTTTGTGCCTATGCATACAAGCTCGTGTTCGGGCAGCTTTGCAATTATCGCTTCGGCAAGCTGTCTTCCAAGCCCGCCGCCCTGACCGTCAATAACAACAATCTTCATAATGCCTCCGTAAACGTTTTCTCTCACATTTTAGGATAGTATCAGAACACGCGTTTGTCAACTGAAAAGCGAATTCCGCAAACGCTAAAGCTGTGTTATAATCAAGCGCAAGGAGAGATGAATATGAAGCTTGTTATAATCTTCGGACCTCACGCAGTTGGAAAAATGACCGTCGGGCAGGAGCTTGCAAAGCTAACAGGGCTAAAGCTTTTTCACAATCATATGACAATTGACATTGTCAGCGATTTGTTCGAGAATCTGCCCGCCGAGCGCGCAAGGCTTACGAACCTGTTCCGTCACGAGATTTTTGACGCCTTTTCCAAGTCCGGCGAGTACGGGATGATATTCACATATATGTGGGCGTTTGACTCAAAGGCGGATTGGGACTATATAGACGCGCTTGAGAAAATGTTTGCGGAAAGAGGCGCGCAGGTTTACTACGCCGAGCTTGAAGCGCCGTTTGATATGCGCATTGAAAGGAACAAAACAGAAAACCGACTGCTCAACAAGCCTACGAAGCGCAATATTGAGAAATCCGAGCAGCTGTTCAGAAGGCTTGAGGAAAAGTACAGGCTCAACTCCTATGACGGCGAAGTGAAAAAGGAAAACTATATTCGCATAAACAACGCAGATATGCCGCCTGAGGAAGCCGCAAGGCGGATAAAGGAAGCCTTTTCGCTGTAAGCGCGCGTTTTGCCCGGCCCTCATGCGCATTTGTTTGCAAGCCTTGACAGCAGAGCGTTTCCTATATATAATACTATTCGCTTTTGCTCTCACCGACAGGCAGCTCCACAGGAGGTGTTGCGGATGGCTGTACCCTCGTTTAGCTCTATAGGCAGCGTAAAAATGTATGCGATTATGATTTTTCTCGGCGTCGTCGCCGCGTATTTTTTGGCTTCTTATGAGGCGAAAAAAAAGGATTTCAAAAGCGATACGATAATCGACGTATTTCTGCTCGCGCTTCCGATAGGAATTATAGGCGCGCGCATTTACTTTGTGCTTTTCCACTTTGACCTGTATCGGAACGACTTTATGAGTGTTTTCAAAATATGGGAGGGCGGGCTGGCTATTTACGGCGGAGTTATCGCCGGAGCGGCGGCAATCCTCGTTTATTGCAGAAAGAAGAAGCTTTCCTTCTTCGCGCTCTGCGATGTGCTGGTTTCCGGCGTTATCCTCGCGCAGGCTCTTGGGCGCTGGGGAAATTACTTCAACATAGAAGCCTACGGGCTTGCGATAACAAACCCCTCGTTGCAGTTCTTCCCGCTTGCCGTTTATGTGCCGTCAATCGGCGAATGGCATATGGCGACATTCTTCTATGAATTCGTCTGGAACATTCTCGGCTTTGCCCTGCTCTTCTTCGTTATCCGCAAAAAAGGCAGAACCGGCGACTCAACGCTCTGGTATTTCCTGTGGTACGGCGCGGGAAGAATGGTTATTGAGGGCTTCAGGCTCGACAGTCTCTATCTGTTTTCAACCGGAATAAGGGTATCGCAGCTGTTGAGCCTTGTTCTTGTGCTGGCAATGCTTATAATCCTTGTATGGCAAAGAGTGAAAGCAAAAAAGAGTACAGTTTCGCTAATATTTGCCGTCTGTGCGATTGCCGTATCCGCGCTTTGTCTTTGCTGGCAATCCTCAATGACCTTATCCTTGGGAGCTGAGAGCATTAAGGCTTCACTGGTTCCTGCTGCTGCGCTTTCCGGCTTATTGCTGATTACAGGCTTTGTCATCTACTCTATTCCCCGTGCGGAGGCTGAAAAATGAAGCTGATTGTAGGACTCGGAAACCCCGGAAGAGAATATGAGCATTCAAGGCACAACACGGGCTTTGACGTGCTTGAGATACTCTCTCAGAAGACGAACACGCCGATTTCAAAGGCGCAATGCCGCGCGCTCGTTGGGCAGGCAATTATAGGCGGTGATAAGGTGCTGTTTGCGCGCCCGCAGACCTTTATGAACGCGAGCGGAGAGAGCGTAAAGCCGCTTATGGATTTCTATAAAATACCTATTGAGAACCTGCTTGTTGTATATGATGATATAGACATACCTCAGGGCAGCATAAGGCTGCGCCCGAACGGAAGCGCAGGCTCGCACAACGGAATGAAATCCGTTATTTACCAGATGCAGTCGGACGCTTTTGCCCGCTTAAGGGTAGGAGTAGGTCAGAAGCCTGCAGGATGGGACCTTGCCGCATGGGTGCTATCTCAGTACCGCGATATTACGGAGCGCGAGCTGATGTTTGAAGCCCTTAAAAACGCGGCGGATGCAGCCATCTGCTGGGCGGAAAAGGGAGTCAATGCCGCAATGAACCTTTACAACAAAAAGCAGGAGGGAAAATGAACGGCAGCATTTTCAGCCCAATACAAAGCGCCGAATGGTTCGGCAATGTAAAACAGACAATTCAAGAAAACAAATGCGCCTGTATATATGACCTTTCTCAGGGAC
>CAZUTB010000212.1:0-4492 GCA_964622905.1 uncultured Oscillospiraceae bacterium
AAGGCAATAAAGCTTGCGCTCGGAGAAAAGGCGTATCAGGCGAGCATATCCTCAACAAAGTCAATGACGGGTCATATGATGGGCGCCGCCGGCGCTATCGAGTGCCTGATTTCCGCGCTTGCTCTGCGGGATGGAGTTATCCCGCCGACGATAGGCTTGACCGAACAGGACGAGGAATGCGACCTTGATTATACGCCTCTCACCGCTCGCGAGCGCTCAGTAGATGCGGCACTGTCCATCTCGCTCGGCTTCGGCGGTCATAACGCCTGCCTGATGCTGAGAAAGCTGTAATGCCGATTCATATTATTCTGCATATCCGATATTAAATGCCGTAAATTTCTCAAAAACAACGCGCCCACTTGCACGGACGCGTTGTTTTGCTATTAGTCCTGATACTTCCTTGGCAGGAAGTAAAGAAGGGAGCTCCCTTCTTTTGTAATCCGCAGGGGTGGCTTTGCCGCCCCGAGGAGCGGTATCTATACCGTTTCCTTGCAGCTTTTACGATCGTGAGGCGTAGCCGAACAGTAAAAGCTGAAAACCGGCGCAAGTAAGCTCCGCGCACTTGCGCCGAACGCGAAGCGTCTACTCCCCGTCCGGCGCTATCTCAATATCCTCGGGGTCAACCGTTTCGGAAGGCTCTAGGGTATCTGCCGGCTCCATTATAATGGTCGGCGAGGGGGTCATAGTCGGCTCTATTGTCGGGACGGCCGTTGTGTCGGGAGCGGCAGTTGCAAGCACCTCCGCATAAATCTTTTTCAGCGTCTTCTCCGCAGCAATTCCGTCAACGGAAAGTCCGTTGTCCCTCTGATACGCCTTGACTGCGGCGGTTGTGCCTGCGTAGTACCCACCGGTTATCGTTCCGGTGTAGTAACCAAGCTCGGCAAGCCTGCATTGCAGCCAGTAAACGTCCTCGCCGGTCATCCCTGCCTTAAGTTTGCGGAAGGGCTGAGGCGGCTGAACGTTCGGGTCGTAATCGGGATAAACCTCGGGAACGGCTGTGGTGTAGGGGAGCATATTCTTCTTGTTGAGCGAGCCCGGCTTGGAGAGCTTAACAAGCTCCTCATCCTTCGGCAGCGATTCGGTTATGGTAACCACAGTTCCCGCGCCGCAGTTGTTGTAAATCCAGCGCGCGTCGGCAACGGTAAGCCTTATGCAGCCGTGGGAGGCTCTTGAGCCGAGCTTGTTGTAGCTCTTTACGCTCAAATCGCTTGTGTTAACCGAATTGTATATGAGCGAGTGGAAAGCAATGCTTGAGTTTATCCTCGTCCAGAACTGGGCATAGCTGCCCCATTCGGGGAAGAATGACCAGCGCGCCGTTCTTCCGTTCAGCACGAAGGTTCCGACGGGGCTGGGATTGCTCTTGGTTCCGGAGGAACAGAGGAAGGTCTTGTACAGCGTATCATAGCTGCCGTCTTCACCCCTTGCGTATACCTTGACAAGCTGATTGTTGACGTCAACTGTTATCGCATAGGGAACGGGAGTCGGCTCCGGCGTAGGTGCGGCATCATCGGTTGCGGAGCGCGCTTCATCGGAGAAGATAAGCGTCCATGTCGTTTCGCCTACGATTCCGTCGGCTTCAATGGCATTATGCTCTTGGAAAGCTTTAACAGCTCTGCGCGTGTTTCCGAGAAATTTTCCGCTCAGCGCGTTGGAATAGTAGCCTAAATCGTAGAGGCGGTTTTGCAAGGTCAATACATCGTTTCCGGTAAGACCGTAGGAAAGCTCACGCTTATAGGTCGTGTCGGGAACGGGCGTCGGCGAGGGGGCGGGGGTAGCGTATGCCTCTAAATCAATATTGATGAGCGTTTCGTAAAGGTACGCGTTAACGATGCCCGTTTCGATAAGCCCGTTGTCCTTTTGATATTTCTTAACGGCGGTAAGCGTTCCGTCAAGGAATTTTCCGCTTATTTTGCCGTCATAGTAGCCAAGCGCGGTGAAGATAGTCTGTAAATTCGTTACCTCATCGCCGGTTGAGCCTCTGCGCAGGGTCTTGTATTTTACCGAATACAAAAGCGCCTGAGTAGACTCATCGGCAACGCCGGTCGGCGTAAGGTCATAGTCTGTCTGAAAGCTCTTTATTGCGGTGCGCGTGCCCTCACGGTAGCGTCCCGAAATAGTGCCGGTGTAGTAGCCGGTTTCGGAAAGCCGCTTCTGCAAATCCTTTACGCTGCTGCCGTCGTCGCCGTATTTAAGCGAAACGTATTGCGGTTCAGCGGTCGGCTCAGCGCTGGGCGCTGTGGTTGCCTCGGCAGCAGGCTCGCTGCTTGGCAGAGCCGTTTCGGGAACGTCGGTTGCAGGCGTAATTGTTGCGGGGTCTGATACCGGCGCTGTGACAGTATCCGCAAAGGCGCTCATGCAGACTAAGCAGAGCAGAAGCGTCAAAATAACAGCGGAAAGTTTTTTCAAAAGGAATTCCTCCTATCGGGCGCACCGCGCCGGATTTTGCTTAAGAATAGAAGATACATTGATAATAACGCGCAAAAGCGCGCCGTTCATCCTTGAATTATTTGCCTTTTTGCCCGAGCAGTCCGCCCAGCCCGCCAAGACTGCCAAGCACATTGCCGAGCACGTCGCCAAGGTCAAAGCTGCTCGCTTCTTCCTTGCCTAAAAGAATATCAATCGCCTGCTTCCTGTCATCGGCGGAGGCGTTTCTGTATGCTTCTATAAGCTTCTTTTCGGCGCTCGTCAGCTTGACGGAGGATACGGAAGGCTTAGCGGCGGTTGATTTAGCGGCGGTTTTCTTTGTTGCCTTAGCGGCTGCTTTTGCCGCGGTCTTTTTTTCGGCGTTTATCAGCGAGGTCTGCGTAACGCCGGTTTCCTTCGCTATGCGCTTGAGCGTTTCGTTGGTAAGCTCAAGCTCGCCTCTTTCCGCCTTGCCAAGGTCGGAAGCGGAAAGCCCGGCTATCTTTTTCGCCAGTTTTTCCTGCGTAAGCCCTGCCTGCGTTCTTGCCTTCTTTATTGCCTCTCCGGTTTTCTTTCCCATTGTAATCACCTCAAAAGGATTTCGTATTTATAAGTGTAAGTCCGCGCCTTAATTTTGTCAATCAAAATGCGCTTGTCAAAAATGCTTTTTGACAAGCTTTCGCTGCACGTCTGCCGAAGCAGACGCACAGCGAGTTTGCATCATTTCCTTGTTCGGCTACGCCTCTCGGCCTTGCAATGATGTAAGGAAGCGTCTTTCAGACGCTCCTCGAGGCGGCAAAGCCACCCCTGCGGATTTCAAATGAAGAGGCTAGCCCCTTCGTTGCATCCCCAAAGCAGCAATCGGATTTTTCGACAGACTGAAAATATGCGGTGTAATATTTCTGCAAACCAATCTAAAATCGCGGTAAAAGTCTTACTGTATACGCTTTTTCGGGCTTTTGAAAGATTTCTCCCTGATTGACGAATATGGATAAAGTCTGTTATAATAGAGAAACACCAAGGTACATAACATATGGGAGGGGAAACTCAAATGAGAAGAAAGCTGTCAATCCTGCTTGCTCTTGTTCTCCTTGTCTGCGCCTTTGCTCCTGCTTCTCTGGCTGACCAGAAGGTAGATCTCAAAGGAAAGCTCGTAATCCTCAATACCAACGATGTTCACGGCTATGCCATGACGGATTCTTCCGTTCCGTCCATGGGCTACGCGCAGATTGCCGCTTATAAGAAGCTGGCTCTTTCGACGGGCGCCGAGGTGCTTCTCCTCGATGCCGGCGATGCGACCTACGGACAGCCCATCATCAACCTTTCCAAGGGCATGAACGCCATAAAGTTCATGAACGCGGTCGGTTATGACGCTATGGCGCCCGGCAACCACGAGTTCGACTGCGGAATCGACAATCTGCTTCAGCTTGCCGACGCTGCCGAGTTCAAGGTTCTTGCCGCCAATATCACCCGCACCTCTGACGGAACCAACTTCTTTGCCGCCAACACCATCTTTGAAAAGGCAGGCTGGAAGATTGGCGTGTTCGGTCTTGATACCCCCGAAGCGCTCACCAAGGCGAATCCCGCGCTCATGAAGGGCGTTTCCATCGCGATGAACGAGGAGCTTTACGCTTGCGCTCAGGCTCAGATTGACGAGCTTACTCAGGCAGGCTGCGACCTTATCATCTGCCTCGGACACCTTGGAATCGACGATGAATCCGCCCCTAACCGCAGCATTGACGTTATCGCCAATACCAACGGTATCGACCTGTTCATTGACGGGCACAGCCACAGCACCATCATTGAGAGCTATCCGCAGAAGACCGTTGAGGGTCAGGAAAAGCCCGATGAAACCCTGCTCATCAGCACCGGCTGCTACTCTCAGAACCTCGGCGAAATCGTCTTCGACGGCGAAACCCTTACCGCTTCCTTGATTCCCGCTTCCGTTGCGACCGTTCCCACCGCCTTTGGCGATGAGGATGTTTCCGCTATGGTAGGCGCTGTCAATGATGAGATTGAGGCTCAGCTCTCCGGTGTGTTCGCCACGACTGAGGTTTTGCTTGACGGCAACCGTGACCCCGGCGTGCGC
>CAZUTB010000213.1:0-4460 GCA_964622905.1 uncultured Oscillospiraceae bacterium
GGAAAACTGCTTATGCCGCTTTCGATAACCTGCCATCATGCAACTACGGACGGTTATCATGTAAGCAGGTTTTTAGAAGATTTACAGAACGACTTTGATTCCGCCGAGCAGTTTTTCTAAGAAGGCAATGCTGATTTTATTCCGGTAGTGTATTATTTATGGAAACGCTTGCGGATAAATTACGAATGCAAACATAATAGCATTCACAATGAAAACTCGCTAATAATCAATAATCCTATGCAATACACAACCCCGCCGAAACATCTCTTTCGGCGGGGTTAGTGTTTATCTGTATTTCATTTCGTGACTTCGAGCTTTTCATAACATTTTCTCTTTGCCGTATCAATACCTTATATCTTTTCGTGTGCGCCCGCGCATACGTTAAAAGCTAACAGTATGTTAAAACCTGATTGTTGCTTTAGGGATGCAATGAAGGGACTAGTCCCTTCATTTGCAATCCGCTTTGGGTGGCTTTGCCGCCCCGAGGAGCTGTATTTATACCGCTTCCTTGCGAGTTTTCTGCCCGTTCAGCCGCAGGGTGAACAAGAAAACTCGGAAACTCGCTGTGCGTCTGCCCAAGCAGACGTGCAGCGAAAGCTTGTCAAAATACTTTTTTGACAAGCTCATTAAGTCAAGCGCCGAGGCGACCATAACGCAGAAAAGCCATATTGACATGAAAACCCTTGCGCCCGTCATTGCGAATTGGAACGCGGGCACGAGCCAGAGCATCAGTATCGCCGCCAGCGGAATAACTATTGCGGTAATTGCGCCCTTCGTTTTCTTGTGCCACACCAGCACAAGCACTATCGTAAGTATTGTGAGCAGCAGCAGAATGACGCTTGGAATCACGGCGTTCTGAAAGCCGTATTCGCTGTTGCGGGAAGCAAAGAACGCCTTCAGCTCGTCCGTAAGCTCCTCGCATTCGTAGGGGTACGCGGCGTAGCCTATCAGCGCCGCCGTCTTTACGCTGTCCATTGTAAGCTGAGGCTGGAAAGTTGCCTCCGTAACCGATTTATCGGCAAAGGTCAGCTTCAGGACGCCTGTCTTTTCCTTGTAGGAGAGCTTTCCCTCCTCGGTAACCGGCTGTCCGTCAATGATTCTCGTCGCAGTCATGGCTTTTTTGCTTGCTATGTCAATTTTCGTGACACCGAGCTGCCCGTCTTTTTCGTTTTGGATTTTCCAGCTGCCTATGAGCATTTCCTCCGCTCCGCTCTCCTTCGTGAACACGCTCGTTTCTTTTCCGTAGCGATAGAAGGGGGTTGAGAAAAGAAGGATGAGGAAGATTACCAGCAGCGCTGCCATTAATGTGCGCAGCACACTGTGACGGGTCACCATGATTTCGATTTTCATATGCTGTACCTCTTTTTCAAAGAAGGGGGTATGCCCTCGGGATGAAAGCATACCCCCTTTTGTTAGGTAATGGGCTTACTTCATTGCCGCTGCGCGCAGGTCAACAACGATCTGCTGCTTTTCGGTATCGAATTCAACGAGGTCGTCCCAGCCGAAGCCTTCCAGCTTTTCGACCATAGCGTCCCACATGGATTCAAATTCCGCTTCGTCCTTGGCGAAGACCATCTGCCAGGAGGATTCCTTGACGATCTTGCCGGTCTGCGAGCGAATAAGACCAACCTCGGTCGTATCGCTGGGCAGATTGACGTTAACCATAGGAACAACGCTGATGGCGTTCTGAATCTTCAGAAGCTCTACCTGGTTGATTGCGCCGTACTTTTCGGACCATTCCTTGGTGGTAGCGGTATCGTTCTTCTTGAGGGTGGAGGACCAGTAGTTGCTGTTGTAAGGCTCGCCGTTGTTCGGGTTGATGTTGGCGGAGTGAGCCAGCCACTGGTTAATCTTGCTGATACCATCGTTGTAGTTGCCGCCGCCCAGTTCTGCGGGAACCGCGAGGTTCGCCATCAGAGCGGATTCGCCGGTCTCGGTAAGAACGTACTTTCCATCGGGCTGGATGAAGTAGTTGTAGCCGAGAAGACCGTCATGCAGGGTGGTAGCACCTTCGGGGCTGATGTAGTAGTCGAGGAATTCCATTATGCGCTTTGCATTCTCATCGGTAACCTTGCTTCCGATAGCGATGCAGCGTCCGTCTCCGTAGTAGCAGTCGCCGGGCTGATAGAAGCTCATGTCGGCAACAGGGGTGTACATAAAGTTCTGTCTCTCGGCGCCGCGGCTGGAGGTATTCCAGAAACCGAGCTGCCAGGAGTACCACATGAGGTAAACGCGCTTATGGCCCATCTTGTCGCAAGCAGCGTTCCAGTCCTGCGTGCCGCTGTCGGGGTCAACAAGACCCATCTGGTTGGCTTTGAACAGGAACTTAAGGATGCGGTAGTAAGCGCCGTCCTTGTCGGTGAGGGGAACGATGGTTCCGTCAGCGCCGAGCAGAACGGAGCCGAGGGTCTCCTGTCCGTACCACTTGGTCAGCTGAGCTACATTCTCCATGTAGTCGCTGTCCCAATCCGGCCACAGGGAGAGCGCGTAAGCGGGATCTCCGTCGTAGTTGGTGGGATGAGCAGCCTGAATCTTGGCAAGAGTGTCAAGCAGGTCGTCAAGGTTCGCCATCTCGGGAGCGCCCTGCTCGGTGTAGAAATCCCAGGGCATCATCGGGCTGGAGTAAACCTTATCCTCGGAGAAGGAGGTAGGGGAGGTGTTGCACATCTGGCAGGGAATCGCGTAAATCTGACCGGCGTTTACGCCCTCGAAGGAGCTGTTCAGGGACTGGATGGCTACATCGTAGTCCTTGAGGTAGGTGCTGTCGGCGTAAAGGCTCGTCATATCCTTGATGAGTCCGGCCTTGATGCAATCCTGCATATCGGCGTTGTCAAGAAGGATGAGATCGCCAAGGAAGCCGGACGCGGTACGGGTGGCGTACTGCGCATCGCCGGACTGCTGAGGAGCAATGATGTTCAGCTCGATGTTGAACTTGTCCTTAACAACCTTGGCATACCAGCCGGGCTGCATTCCCTGGAAGTTCGCAGCTACGTCGTATACTTCAAGCACGAGGGTTTCGGAATCCTCGGCAAGAGCGCTGACGCAGGAGAACACCATGAGCAGGGACAGCAGAATGGATAGGAACCGCTTCATGTTAGTTTCCTCCTTTTATTTCGCGCGCCTTAAGGCGCAGAGATACATTGTTATTTGGGCTTAGCCCTTCACAGCGCCAATCATGATTCCTTTTACGAAGAAGCGCTGGAATATCGGGTAAACCGTGAGTATCGGCAGAACAACGACTATCGTAACCGTCATGCGGATTGAGGTTATGCTCGCCGTCTGAGCAAGAGCGGAGAGCGCCGCGCTGGAGGATGCGTTGTTAACAATGCTCGAGATAGAGTTTGCGGACTGCAAATACTGATAAAGCACGAATTGTAGCGTGTACAGCTTCGACTGCGTCATCAGCAGCAGCGTGTCCTGGAAGGCGTTCCACTGGTTTACAGCGGAGAAGATTGCGACCGTTGCCAGAATCGGCTTGATGACGGGCAGAAGAATCTGCCAGAATATTCGCAGCGTTCCCGCTCCGTCTATCTCCGCCGCCTCGCGCAGCTCCCTGGGTGTTGACTCTATATAGGTCTTAGTGAGTATTATGAAGTAGGGCGAAATCGCCGTAGGAAGCACATAGCCCCAGAAGTTGTTGGTAAGCCCGAGATTCATCATCGTCAGGTACCACGGGATGATTCCGGCGTTGAAGTACATGGTCGCTATAACGAAGCGGTACCAGAACTTGCGCTTCCACATATGCTCGCTTGTGAACATATATGCCATAAAGGCGGTGGAGAAAAGGGTTATCAGGGTGCCTATCACGGTGCGCATTACCGTTATCTTCGCCGCGTTCATCAGGTCGGGGAGCTTGAAAACGTCGGCGTAGTTCTTGAAATGTATCTCCATCGGGTAGAAAAGCACCGCGCCGCGTTTGCTCAGCTCATTTGAGCTGATGGTGTTGATGAGGATATAGTAGAACGGGTAAGCGCACGCCAGAGCGAAAAGGATGAAGAACAGGTAGGTAAGAACGCTTACTGACTTATCAATTATCCCTCTGTCGTTCACTATGTGGGATTTTGCGTGAGCCGCCTTTTCCATCTTACCGCCCTCCTTACATAAAGCTCTCGCCGCGAACGGCTTTGGAGAGCGAGTTTGTGAACAGAAGCAGCATTACGCTTATAACGCTCTTGAACATACTCAGCGCCGTGGATATGGAATAGCTGCTGTTTCCCGTTGCGAGGTTGTAAACGTAAAGGTCAAGGACCTCTGTGTACTTCGCGTTGAACGAGTTGTTGAACACGTAGTACTGTTCCATTCCGTTTGAAAGGAAGTTGGCGGAGTTTATCATCAGAAGCACAAAGAAGGTAGGCAGAAGGCTCGGGATGGTAATGTGCCAGATTGTCTTGAGGCGCGACGCTCCGTCAACCCTCGCCGCCTCGAACAGCTCCTCGTCAATTCCCGCAATTGCAGCAATG
>CAZUTB010000214.1:0-4450 GCA_964622905.1 uncultured Oscillospiraceae bacterium
AAATAGGTGAAGAAGGCGCAATGGATAATTTAACGCTATTCTCCGAATAGCTTTCGGCGCAGGTAAGCAAAGCTTGCCTGCGCCGGTTTGCACCATTTCCTTGTTCAGCCTAAAGGTTTCACGGTCATAAAATGATGCAAGGAAGCGGGATAAATCCCGCTCCTCAGGGCGGCAAAGCTGACAACTGCGGATATAAAAAGAAGGGGCTGCCCGCCCCTTCTTTGCATCCTTGGAAAATGGATGCTATTTATATGTGGGAAGCAAAACTTATTTTACCCCGTGAATATCCGAGAGCGGCCAGACTACGCAAAGCACATGGCCAATAATCTGGTCGCGAGTGAGCGCTCCGATAAGGTGGCTGTCGTTGCTGTTGCCGCGATTATCGCCAAGAACAAAATAATGACCCTCTTCAACCGTGTAGTCATTAAGCGTATATCCCGGCAGCGAGCCGAGATAATCCTCTTGATACTCGACGAACTCGTCCTCGCCCGCAGCCTTTACATACAGAGTGTTATCCGCAATCCTTACCGTATCGCCCGGAAGCCCGACAATGCGCTTGACAAACCTGGTGTTGCCCCTGTTCGGATAATGCACGATAACGATGTCAAAGCGCTGAGGCGAACCGACAATATAGTCAATCTTGGAGCAGTAAACAATCTGATTGTGAAGCAGCGTATCGTTCATGCTGTGCCCGTCAACGCGGATAGGCTCAAAGATAAACGTTCTGATAAGAAGGGCAATCAGCACAGCGCCGCCAATGCACATTACCCAGCTGAGTATTTCCCTGCCCAACGGCTTCTTCTCCTTTTTGCCCTTAGCGCTTTCGTCGGCGGGCGCGGCGCTTTCCTGCTGCGCCTCGGCGACTGCGTCCGTATTTTCATTTTCAGTTGCTGTGTCCGTTTTGATTTCGCTCATTTTATCGTCCTCGTTTCTCATGGCTCGCTTGCTTCTACTCCCATTGTGATAACCTTCTTGCGGCGTTTCAGGAACTCCTGCCTGTCCATCATCACAATGCGCCCGCAGCCATTGCATTTGATTTTCACGTCGGCGCCGCGGCGTATTACAGTCCACTCGTCGCTTCCGCAAGGGTGCGGTTTTCGGGTCTTGATTACGTCGCCAAGGCGAATCTCCGTGTCCTCCACTTCCGCAGCCCCCTTATTTCGCAATAGCTGCATTATAGCGCGAAAGGCGAGAATGTGCAACATACATTTCCTGTATCATAAGCCAATATTGAGTTTTATGCGCTGTTGGGCTATAATTCTATATGAGGAGCAATTAGCTCTTAAAACAGCTGAAGCGGGGCAATTATGGATAAAAATTCTCCGATAGGAATGTTTGACAGCGGTATGGGCGGAATAAGCGTTCTGAGAACGGCTATGCGCCTTATGCCCGAAGAAAGCTTTGTTTATTTTGGGGACAGCGCAAACGCGCCCTACGGCGATAAAACCGAAAATGAAATTCTGGAGCTTTCCTTAGCCGCAGTCAGAAGGCTTATGAAATACGATATCAAGGCGCTCGTCATCGCCTGCAATACTGCGACAGCAGCCTCGGCACAGGAGCTGAGGAAGCGCCTTTCAATACCCGTTATAGGCATGGAGCCTGCCCTTAAGCCCGCAAGCTCTATTCGGCACGGCGGCAAGGTTATAGTGCTTGCCACAAAAGCGACGCTTTCCCTCGAGAAGTTTCACATACTCATGGAAAAGTACGGAACGGACGCGTATCCCCTGCCCGCTCCGGGGCTTGTACACTTTGTGGAAAGCGGCGTTTTCTCATCGCCGAAGCTGGACGATTACCTTGCGGAGCTTTTTCTGCCGTATAAAAATACGCAGATTGACGCTGTCGTTCTCGGCTGCACGCATTACCCCTTCCTGAAGGACGCGATACGCAGGGCGGCGGGAGAAAACGCGGTGCTTGTGGACGGCAACGAGGGCACGGTAAGAAGGCTTATAAGCGTGCTTGCGGAAAAAAACCTTACGGGAGAAAACGGCGGAAACGCAATTCTGCTTAGCTCATCGGAGAACGCGGAAACCATAAAACGCATGGAAAAGCTGCTCCGCAAGGAGTAAACGCAGACAGAATTAAATGGGAAATACAGGGCAATTTTACGAGCGCTTGAAAACGCTCTTTTCTTTTACCGATAAATCTGCTATAATCCTTTTCAGATAGTTTTGTACGTTACGCGAAAAATCAAAAAGCGCTCTCAAACCAAGGGGTTTCCCTATAAAGCGCTCAGCATTTCGCGTAGGATGCCGAATTCATATTAAGCTCTCACGGCAGAGATATATGAAAAAGCATACCAAAAACTGAAAATGGAGGGACGGGACATGGCAGATTATAAGGCAACTACTATCCGTAACATCGCCCTCATGGGGCACGGCGGCGAGGGCAAGACCACACTAACGGAGGCTATGCTCTTCGCCGCGGGAGTTATCGACCGGCAGGGTCGTGTGGAAGACGGAAACACCGTATCGGATTATGACCCCGAAGAAATCCGCCGCGGAATTTCCATAAACGCCTCCGTAATACCGATTGATTACAACGGACTTATGTTCAACGTTATTGATATCCCCGGATATTTCGACTTCATCGGCGAAATAATGGGACCGCTTCGCGTTGTCGAAAGCGCCATTTTCGTTGTCAGCGCCGTTGGCGGAACGGCTGTCGGAACAGAAAAAGCCATGCAGCGCGCAATAAAGCATGAAGTAAGCAAATTCTTCTGCATAAACCAGATGGACAGGGAACACGCCGATTTTTACAAGGTTCTCCAGCAGCTGCGCGACCTTTACGGAACGGGCGTTTGCCCCGTGCTGCTGCCGATAGGCGACGCCGCGAGCTTCTCGGGCGTTGTCAACGTGCTTGAAAACAAAGCCTATACCGGCGTAGGGAAGGGCCGCAAGGAGATTCCCGTTCCCGCCGATATGGGAGCAAAAATAAAGGAAGCCTATGACGCGATAATGGAAGCCGCCGCCGGTGCGGAGGACGACCTTATGGAGAAGTACTTCGAGGCGGGCGAGCTTGAGCATGACGAGATTCTTCGCGGCTTCCGCTCGGGCGTTCTGAACGGCTCGGTTATCCCCGTCGCCGCCTGCTCCGCCATCACCGGAATCGGCGTAGGCTCTCTTATGGACGTTATGCACGCCTATCTGCCCTCACCCGTCGGCGAGGAGCATTTCGGAGTTAACCCCAACACCGGAAGCGAGGAGAAGCGCCTTTGCGAAAACGACCAGCCCTTCTCCGCGTTCGTATTCAAGACGCTTGCCGACCCGTTCGTCGGAAAGCTCAGCCTGTTCAAGGTTCGCTCGGGCATTATAAAGTCCGACAGCACCATTCTCAACGCCAATACCGGCAAGACCTTTAAGGTCAGCGGTCTTTACGTTCTGCGCGGCAAGAAGCAGATTAACGTTCCCCAGCTTCAGGCAGGCGACATCGGCGCTCTTTCTAAGCTGAGCGACACGCTCACGAGCCACACGCTCTGCGATCCCAACGCGCCCATCCAGTATGACCCCATCGGCTTCCCCGCGCCCGCCATCTCCAAGGCAGTTTATGCAAAGAAGCAGGGCGAGGAGGACAAGGTTTTCTCCGGACTCAACAAGCTCTGCGAGGAAGACCCGTCCATCAGCATAAAGAAGAACACGCAGACGACGGAAACCCTGCTTTCCGGTCAGGGCGAAATGCACCTTGACGTTATTCAGAACAAGCTGCTCAACAAGTACGGAGCGGCGTGCGTTTTGCAGGACCCGAAGATTCCTTACAGGGAAACCATCCGCAAGGCGGTTAAGGTTCAGGGCCGCCACAAGAAGCAGACCGGCGGTCACGGACAGTACGGCGACGTATGGATTGAGTTCTCCCCCGTTGACCAGAGCATCGACTTCGAGTTCGAGGACGCGGTTGTCGGCGGCGTAGTTCCGCGCAATTTCATCCCCTCCGTTGAAAAGGGACTGCGCGAAAACATCGTCAAGGGCGTTCTGGCAGGCTATCCGATGGTCGGTCTGCACGCCAAGCTGTACGACGGCTCCTACCATCCCGTTGACTCCTCCGAAATGGCGTTCAAGACCGCCGCGCGCATTGCCTACAAGAAGGGCTGCATGGACGCAAGCCCCGTTCTGCTTGAGCCAATCATGAACGTCAAGGTCGAAGTACCGGACGAGTACATGGGCGACATCATGGGTGATATCAACAAGCGCCGCGGACGCATCATAGGAATGAACCAGGAGGAGGGAATGCAGCACGTTCTGGCTGAGGTTCCCCAGTCCGAAATGATGAAGTACGCCACCGACCTTCGCTCGCTCACTCAGGCGCGCGGCTCATTCACAATGGAATTCCTCCGCTATGAGGATGTTCCCGCCGCCGTTGCGCAGAAGATTATTGACAGCGCCGTCAAGGACGATTCGGACGACGACGAGTAAGAATCCAGACAAGAGCGAAAAGAAGCTCGAAGCAAAGAACATAT
>CAZUTB010000215.1:0-4444 GCA_964622905.1 uncultured Oscillospiraceae bacterium
CGGGGGATTACTACATACTAGGGCTTCGGATTCCGTCCGTGCTTATAGAGTGCGGCTTCATTTCCAACCCTGAGGAGGAAGAAAAGCTCATTTCAAAGGAGTATCAGCAGCGGCTTGCAGCGGCAATTGCGCATGGAACGGCGGAGTTTATTAAAGCTCGCTGACGCAGATATTTACGCTCCGTGATTCGCCTAGCACTAATTCCGCTAACTTCCCGTAAATTTCGCCTATAAAGTTTCGCTAAAAGCTAAATATACATTGACTTTTTCTTTCGCCTGTGGTATCTTTCTTCGGTAAGCCGCTCGAATAGGGCTTGGAAATGCTGCGAAAGCCGCTGCCCGTTTTCGGCGAGATTTTTTAAGGAGGTGCTGCCTGTGTACGCAGTGATTGCTACTGGCGGCAAACAGTACCGTGTTTCCCAGGGCGACGTAATCTATGTGGAAAAGATTGCGCAGGATAATGATTCCACCGTTTCTTTCGATGTTCTCATGCTCGGCGGAGATGAGGGCGTGAAAATCGGAACTCCCAATGTGGACGGCGCTAAGGTCGAGGGTAAGATCGTTGCTCAGGTAAAGGGCGAAAAGATCTATATCGGCAAGTATAAGTCCAAGAAGAATTTTGACCGCAAGACCGGCCATCGTCAGAACTACACGAAGGTTGAAATAACTTCTGTCGTCGGCTGATGATTACTTTTACCTGCTGCCGTGATGAAGGCGGGAAAGCGCGCGGCTTTGAATGCAGCGGGCATTCGCGCTATAAGGATGCGGGAAGCGATATTGTGTGCAGCGCCGTTTCGGTTTTGACACAGACGCTTGTCAATACCGCGGAATCAGAGCTTGATATCATTATGGATGTTGTCTGTGATGATAAAAAGGGCTATCTGAAGGCGGTATGCAAGGAAGCGCTCACACCCGAGCAGGAAAGCGGCTTTCGGCTGCTGATGGCTTATCTTCTCGGCGGCGTAAGGTCTATCGCAGACGAGTACCCAAAGTATGTGCGGTATACCGAATCGAATTTATGAATTTGTTAAGTGGAGGCAGAACGCTATGTTGAAACTCAATCTTCAGCTCTTCGCTCATAAGAAGGGCGTTGGTTCTACCCGTAACGGTCGCGACAGCGAAAGCAAGCGCCTCGGACCGAAGCGTCAGGACGGTCAGTTCGTTCTGGCTGGTAACATTCTCGTGCGTCAGCGCGGCACTCATATCCATCCGGGTCTGAATGTCGGCATTGGCAGCGATGATACTCTCTATGCCAAGCAGGACGGAGTCGTCCGCTTTGAGCGCCTTGGCAGAGATAAGAAGCAGGTCAGCATTCATCCCGCTGAGGCTGCTGAAGTCGCCGCTCAGTAATCGTCATTAATAAGCGCCGCTCAAGGCTAAGTCTTTGAGCGGCGCTTTCTGTATGCTTTTTCGGCTTTCTTCTATATTGATTGTGGTGGGTGCTAATATGGTTGGCGTACTTATTAATGTTATAGCCGTCATAATCGGCTCGGGGCTTGGCTGCCTTGTCGGCAAGGGCTTTTCGCCGCGCATAAGGAGCGCGATAATGTCCGCGTCCGGAATATCGGTTGTTGTTATCGGCGTTATGGGCGCGCTTAAAACCGCCGATATCACGATAACTATCATATCCGTCGTTTTAGGCGGGCTTCTCGGCGGGCTTATCGGCATTGAAAAGCACCTTGATAATCTTGGTGCATACGCGCAGAAAAGGCTCGTCAAGAACGGCGAAGGCTCCACCTTTGCAAACGGCTTTGTTACCGCAACCTTGGTCTTCTGCGTAGGCGCAATGGCAATAGTCGGCTCCTTGGACAGCGGAATCCGCGGCGATAACTCGACCCTTATAGCAAAGTCTATATTGGACGGAGTCTGCTCAATGGTCTTTGCCGGCTCAATGGGCATGGGGGTAATGCTCTCCGCGCTCTCCGTGCTTGTATATCAGGGCGCTATCGCGCTGCTCGGAAGCCTGATAGCTCCTATCTTCACCGCTGAGCTTATCGCCGAAATGAGCGCGGCGGGAGGAATAATGATTATCGGCGTCGGGTTTAACCTTCTGGAGCTGCGCAGGGAAAAGATACCCGTCGGCGATATGCTTCCGGGCATCTTCATGCCTGCGCTTGTTCTGCCGCTCTACAACTGGATCGCGTCGCTCGTCCATTGATTACTTGAAGAATTCTCTCAGGCAGCCTGTGTAGCCCTGTCTTATCGGCTTTGGGCGCGACGCTGCGTCACAGCTTCCGCAGTTATTCCCGCATTTGCAAGCTGCACAGGAGTGTGGGCTTTGAGGAATGCAGCCGCATACGTCCGGCATCGGCAGCTGAGGATAGAGCGGAAGCTCGGGGCAGTTGGGCTGCTTCGGACCGCATGCGCACAGTATCGGCTCGTATTTGAGCGCGAATACCTCGGCGCATACGCTCATGCACACCTCAGCACAGGCGCCGCATATTTCGGCGGGGTTATTTAGCCTGAAGTGCGGAATAACGGCAATCTCCGTGCAGCCGCTTATAGGCGCTCTCTGCCTCCCTATTTTCATGCACACGGACGCAAAGCCGTATAGCGTCTGCTCGCGCCCCGTATTTGCGCATACCCTTAAGCAAACGGGAATGCCGAAGCAGATTTCGCTTCCGCCGCAGACCTCGGAGATTTCGCCTATGGCGTATGCGCAGCGGGCTTCCACCGCGCGGAGCGTTACCCCGCAGGCGCAGCCCTCGGGAAGGCTGATTCCGCTCAAGGCTACCTGAACGGCAGCCGCTCTAGCCTCCTGCTTCCATACTATCCTCGGCAGAAGGTAATTCGCCCTTTGCCTTCCGTCGCATTTATCCCTTGAGCAGCAGTCATAATCGTTATGCATATATACGCTCCTTTCGTCGCTAAGCCAAAAACAAGCAATATAAAACGCCCTCTCCGATACAGGATATGCCTGCGGGAGAGGGCGCTGTGCGTGTTTTCAGCTTACTTTCCGAATATAGTTTTGAGCTTATCCTCGGAGAATTTGGTTTTGGGCGTAAGCAGGCTGACAACGGGAACAATGACAAGTCCGGAGAGAATTGCGATAGCTCCGCTGCTGGGCGCTGCGGACATACCGAGGAAGAGCGGAGGAACGATGGAGATAAGCGCTCCGCCGATGATTCCCGCATAAGCGCCCGCCTTGGTAACGCCCTTCCAGACAAGCCCGTAGAGGAAGGGAGCAAGGAACGCGCCCGCCAGAGTGCCCCAAGAAAGGCTCATCAGGCTCATTATCGGAGTGGACTGCATGGTGAAATTGATAACGAGCGAAAGCCCGACGAACACAAGGCAGAGAATGCGCATCAGCAGCGTAAGGCTCTGCTGCTTCATCTTGGGCGCTGCGCTTCCCACAAGGTCAAGGGTGATTACCGAGGAGGAGGCAAGCACAAGCCCCGTAAGCGTTGAAATGCTCGCGGAAAGCAGAAGCACTATCAAAAGCCCGATGAGAGCGGGAGGCATTCCCACAACGTCCGAAACGAAGATGGAGGGCATTATCATGTCCTTTGCCATTTCACCGCTTTCAACCATCGAGAACAGCGTTGCGCCGGTTGACGCGTCCGTGATGTTAGAGAGAACCACACGCCCGAAGCCGCCCATAAAGTACGCGCCGCCCGCGATGATAAGGGCGAAGAGCGTTGAAATAACAGTAGCGCGCTTAACGCTTCCGGTATCCTTGATGGCGAAGAATTTATGCACCATCTGCGGCATTCCCCATACGCCGAACGAGGTGAGGATTATGTTGGAGATAAGCCCCCATTTGTCCTGACCGCCGTAGAAAAGCGTGTTTAGCTCAGGACCTCCTATGGCGGCTTCGCCCAGCTTTTCAAGCCCCGCCGAGATCCCGCCCGCTCCGCGGAAGATAACGAAGAAAAATACGGCGATTATGCCGAAAAGCATAATTATTCCCTGCGCAAAATCGGTTATTGCCGTGGCCTTGTAGCCGCCGAAGAACAGGTAAGCGCCCGCAAGCAGCGCTATTCCGATAACGCACCAGGTATAGTCAATTCCAAGCGCAATCTTGAACATCATTCCAAGCCCCTTGTAAACGGAGGCGGAATACGGAATGAGGAAAACGAAAATCAGAAGCGCTGAGAATATCTTGAGCGCTCTTGACGAATATCTCTTTTCAAAGAACTCGGGTATTGTGGTAACGGAAAGGCGCTCGCCCATGCTGCGCGCGGGCTTTGCGAGGAAGCGCCATGCCATAAGCGAGCCGATTACCGCGTTGCCTATGCCCGCCCATGTTGCCGCAACTCCATAGCTCCAGCCCATCGAACCGGCATAGCCGATAATAATGACGGCAGAAAAATAGGAAGCGCCGTATGAGAAAGCACTCATCCACGGTCCTATATTTCTGCCGCCCAATAGAAATTCATTCAGCGAAAGGTTCTTTTTTGCCGTCGTAATCAACCAAAAACGGATGTGGAATGGTTTCTACCCAT
>CAZUTB010000216.1:0-4400 GCA_964622905.1 uncultured Oscillospiraceae bacterium
GTTAAAATTCACCTGATGGAGCAGGACCTTCCGCTTATGCAGCTTTCGCTTTCCGTTCCCTCACGCGAAATGGCTAATGATTTTCTGCGCCGCTGCGACGATAAGGCGGAGGATATATATGTATATTGCATGAAGAAGCTTGGAGGCGAGGAATAATGCTTTTGCGCTGCTTCGGAGCCTCCGGAGCTTTCCCGACAAGCGGAGAGCCGACCACCGGCTACAGCCTTGAGATTGGCACGGCGGAGCTTCAGCTGGATTTCGGCAGCGGAGTTCTTGCAAAGCGAACGGAAATGCTGGGCGAAAAGCTACCGGACGCAATACTGCTTTCTCACCTGCATTTTGACCATATGTGCGATTTGCTTCCCTACACCTACTTTTTGCAGAAGCGCGGGGCGGGGAAGACCGAGCCGCGCATGAAGCTCTTTCTGCCCGAAGGCTCCGACGCAAGGGTTTTGGCGCTTATAGACAAGGATGTTTACGACATCACCCTTGCAGTTCCGGAAAAGAAATACAGCGTCGGAAACGCCGAATTTACCTGCACTCTCGGCCGTCATCCCGCCGTCAACGATATGTACAGAATCTGCGGAGAGGGCAAAACCTTTGTATACACGGGGGACACAAGCACCGCTGCGTCGCTTGACCCGTTTGTTCACGGCGCTGACATTCTGCTCTGCGACGCCTGCTTTCCGCAGGAGGACTGGACGCAGGATAAGCCGCATCTTTCCGCTTTCCTCGCGGCTTCGCTTGCGAAGATGGCGGGGGTCAAGAGGCTTCTGCTTACGCACTTCTCACCGGATACGGACAGAAAGCTGCTGCTCTCGCAGGCGGTGAGAATGTTCCCTGCATCGACGCTTATGCGCTCCGGAGAAACCTACACTTTTTAACAGCTTAGACGCGAAAGAGAATGGCTATGAGGGATAACCCGCGCTCATTCGTAAAGGGCAGACCTCTCGTTTGCGCCGCTGTATGCTTTATCGCGGGGATAATGCTCGGCAGGTGCTTTCCCTGTCTGCCCGTATATATTGCGCTCGCCGTGCTTGCATTGGCGGGCGCTTTTTGTCTGCGCCGTTTCGGGAAAAGCGCGCTTTCGGCTCTCCTTGCGCTTGCATTTCTTTCAGGCGCTCTACGCGTTTCCTTCTTGCTCTCCGCCGCGCCGAAGATAGAGGCGGGCAGGTACACGCTCAGCGCGACGGTGGACACCGATACGGAGTCGAATTCCTCGGGTAACAATAAGGCGTATCTCCGCGATGCTGTGATAATCGGCGAGGACGGAAGCAGAACGCGTCTCAACGGGCGGGTATACTGGAGCTACGAGCCGGATGACACTTTGCCCGAAAGCCTTTACGCGGGGCAGGCGGTAAGCTTTGACGGCAGGCTCTATTACCCCTCCGGCGCGGATAACCCGGGCGGCTTTGATTTCGGCGAATACCTGCTTGGTGAGGGCGCATACCTTGCGGTTTACGGTGCTAAGAACCTTTCGGTCAGGGAGGGCGGCTTCTCGCTGCTTGACGTTCCGGACGCCCTGAAGCGCGGGCTGATGAAAACGCTGGAGGGAATGCTCGGCGACAGCGCTCCGCTTGCGGAGTCAATGCTTCTCGGCGAAAAGGACGGGCTTGAGAGCGAAACGCGCTCGGCGTTTTCGAGCCTCGGAATCTCGCATATGCTTGCGGTAAGCGGGCTTCACATAAGCCTTTTCACGCTGTTTATCGTAAGGCTGCTTATGCTTTTCGGTTTGAAACGCAGAACCTCGTATTTCATTGTGCTTCCGCTTATGCTGCTATACGCCTCGCTTACAGGCTTTTCCGCGTCCTGCGTCCGCGCTATCATCATAGCCGCGTTTATGATGGGCGGCTTTGTCTTTCACAGACCGCAGGACCGGCTGACCTCGCTTGCCGCGTCCGCGATTTTCGTGCTATGCCTTAACCCGATGCAGCTCTACTCTGCGGGCTTTGTGCTTTCGTACAGCGCGGTTCTCGGAATTGTGCTGCTCAGGGACACCCTTGTAAAGCCCGCTGACGCTTATCTTGCGGGAAAGCAGAGGCAGAACGCGAAGCGCGCGCCGCTCTATCGGCTGCTTCGGCGCTTTGCCTCCGCGCTTGCGTTCCTTATAAGCGTTCAGCTCGGAACGCTCATTCCGTCCATTGTGTATTTCGGGCGGGTGAGCCTGATTTCAATATTGACCAACTGCTTTATCGTCGTTCCGCTCGAGGGGCTTATGCTGCTTTTCCTGCTCTGCATTCCCTGCGCCGCCTTCCCGTTTCTTTCCTTTGTCGGCGCGGCGGTCGGCTCGCTTGCGTCCTTTACGGAGGGCGCGCTTCGGGCACTCGGCTCTGCGCCCGCATTCCTGCTGCGCCTTCCGATGCTGCCCGAGGTCTTCCTTGTTCTTTCGCCTGTTCTGCTCTTTCTCGTAAGCGATTACTGCCTCCTGAAAACGCGCCGCAAGCTATGCATCTCCGCTTTCTCGGCTGTGCTGCTTGTGCTGACGCTTGTCATAATCGCGCCGCGCGGAGTGAGCTACACCTTTCTTTCATGCGGGCAGGAGGATTCCGCCGTTATCATTGATGAAAATAGAACGACGGTTATCGACGCCGCAACCGACGGCTATGCGACGATAGACTATCTTGAGTACACGGGCAGAACAATAAATACCCTGATACTCACGCACCTGCATACCGACCACGCGGGCGGGCTTGAGAGGCTGCTTGACGAAAATATGCCGATAGGCGAAATACTGCTCGCGAGCGGTGCAGAGAATGCCGAAATTGACGAGGGAATGCTGCTTTTGCTGGAAAGGGCGCGGGAGCGCGGAATTCCGATAAGGCACATCTCGGCGGGCGATACAATTTCGGGAAACAAGGTTACCCTGACCGTGCTTTACCCGCCCGAGGGCACAGATACGGCGGGGCAGAACCCGAATGATTATTCATTAGCGCTCCGCCTTGACGCTCTCAATTCCTCAATGCTCCTGATGGGCGATCTGACCTCGAAGGGCGAAATGCTCTGCGCCGCCGATGCTGACGCGATAAAGATTTCGCACCACGGGAGCGCGGATTCTACAAGCGCCGAGTTCCTTTCGGCGGTTTCGCCAAAGTTCGGGCTTGTTTCCGCGCAGGACGGCGGCTTCCTTCCGAGCAAAAAGACGCTTGCGCGCTTGACGGAGGCGGGAGTCAAAGTGTATGCTACAAACGAGTGTGGAGCGATTACCGTCCGTTTCACCGAGTCGGGGCTTTTGGTAAGCACATATCTCGGGGACGATTAGGAGAAGACGTATGGATTTTTCGGCGTTTTTCGATAAGGTCAAGAAGGGCGAAATCGGCAAGGTGTACGTATTTGAGGGCGAGGAAGAGTATGTAAAGCAGAGCGCTCTTCGGAAGCTCAAGTCCGCCTGCCTTACGGAGGGAATGGAAGCGCTCGATTTTGCGAGCTTTGATAATCCCGATTTTGACGTTTTACGCGCCGCCTGCGAAACCCTTCCGTTCATGTCCGCGCGCCGCTTGGTGCTTGCGCGGGATTTTGAGCCGCTTTCCGCATCAAAAAAAGCGCAGGAGAGCGCGGAGGATTCCGAGCAGCGGGTGCAGAAGGACGCGGGGCAGGAGCTTGCAGATTATCTTCGCGCGCTTCCCGAAACCACCTGCCTTGTTTTTTATCAGACGGCGAAATGCGACACGAGGAAAAAAACGGGCAAAGCGCTTGACCGGATGGGCGCAATCGTCAGCTTTGACCCGATGACGGACGACGTTTGCCGCCGCTTCATAAAGAATACACTTGCCTCTGCGGGCAAAAAGATAACGCCGGATATTGCAATGCGGCTTATAAGCACGGTCGGGCGCGACGGTGAGAACCTGAAAAACGAGATGGACAAGCTCATAGCCTACCTTGGGGAGCGCGAGGAGGTAAGCATAGATGACATCGATGCAATCTGCACTCCGTCGCCGGAATATACCGTTTTTCAGATGGTTGACGCTATGGTTTCCGGCGATTTTGCGCGCGCGCTTAGGCTTTCGGGCTTCATGCTTAAAACCGGCTCAACCAGATATTCTCTTTTAGCCCTGCTCCTTCGCCAGTACAGAATCCTGTACTTCGTAAAGGCGATGGGCGCGGAAAAGGTATCGCAGTATGATATGCGTGCGGCGCTTGGAATCGCGCCCTTTGCCGTTGAATCCGCAGTAAGGCAGGCGCAGAAATTCACCCTGCCGCAGCTTAAGCGCGGTGTTGACGCCTGCCTGCAAACCGAGTACAGCCTGAAAAACGGAACTCTCGCCGAGGAAAGCGGCTTTAACTCGCTGATGCTGACGCTGAGCAGGCTGAGGAAGCAGTAAATAATGCTGAGCTTGTCAAAATTTTTTGACAAGCTCTCGGAGCAAGTGCGCTTGGGCTTACTTGCTCCGGTTTGCATCATT
>CAZUTB010000217.1:0-4383 GCA_964622905.1 uncultured Oscillospiraceae bacterium
TCACGGTCGTAAAAGCTGCAAGGAAGCGGTATAGATACCGCTCCTCGGGGCGGCAGAGCTGACAACTGCGGATTACAATGAAGGAGAGGACTCCTTCATACTTCCTCCTAAAATCAGTTTTTAATAATAGTAGGTATAAATAATATTAGTAGTTATAATCTCATCATAATTTTACTGTAAAGCAGACGATTCTTCCTGCCTCCGCAAAGCCGAGAGCCTTATGAAAGCGGATGCTCATTTCGTTATCAAGCTCGCAGTCGCTCGCAAATTCCTTTGCGCCTGATTTTCGCGCCCAGTCCTTGGCTGTCTCAACAAGCGCGCGGGCAGCGCCCGCCCCGCGCGCGCCCTCAAGCACATATATTCCCTCAAGATACCCGACGGGGCTTCCGGAGGTTCCTTCCACATAGTCGTGCCGAAGCGAGCATTCCGCAACTCCGACGCAGTTTTCCCCATCCTCGGCAAGAAACGCGGCGGCTTCGGGGCTTTCAAGCATTGCCTTTGTTTCCTCAAGCAGCTCGCCCTCGTCATGTCCGCAAAAGAGCATATGCGCAAGCGCGTTCACCTTTTCCGCGTCACAGGTTTCGGCTTTTCTTATCGTCATATCACGCCTCGAAAAGCACATACGCCGTGCAGCCGTAATCTCCCGCAGATTTCATTCCGCAGGCAGTGTAGAACGCGCGTATCTCCGGATCAATATCCGCAAGCAGAACCCATTGGCGAATATTGGAATACAGTCTTCTGCATTCCTCCATCATCGCCCGCCCGACGCCCGAGCGCCGCGCGCTTTCGGCAACAAGAATATCCTGAATATAGGCTATGGTTTCGCCGTCGCCGACCATGCGCAAAAGCCCGCAGAGCCTTCCGCTCTCGTCGCGCGCGGAGATAATCGCCTTTGACGCGCAGACTGCGCGCATCAGCTTTTCCGTATCTGCGGTGTACGCCGTCCAGCCCGCGTTGTCATAAAGGGCGATAATTTCCTCGCGGTTGACGCTTCCCGAGGCGTCCAATGTAAATTTCATTGTTCTTCCCCTCCGATAATAAGCTTCGGCGGTATTTCCTCAAGCCACACCTGAGCCTCGATATAGGTGTAAACCTCCCTGATTTCATCAAGGAAAGCCTCAAGCCCGCCCGCCGCGTCAAGCTTTTCCATAAGCTCCCCTACGGTAAACGCAGGCCGCATTTCGGGCTTTCCGAGGCGCGACATACTGTCCCCATAGGTGAAGCTGACGACTGACGGGCTGAGCGCGGAAAGCGGAACGCTGACAGCGCTTCCCCCTCCGAACCATTGCGAAAGCATACTGCTTTCCCCAAGCACAAAGTAAAGCGGGCAGGGCGAAAGCGGCTCAAGCCCAAGCCGCGCAATCTCCTCGCGCAGCCATTTTTCGGTTCTCAGGCGATGCTCATAATAGCCCGTATAATCATCGCCGAAGCGCCTTGTGGACGAACCCGCGTTTCTATCGTGTATTCCGCGCGCAATGCGGAAGGACTCGTCCCGCCCAAGGCTCGTTATGCTCCGAAGAAGCCTGTTTTCACCCGTATAATAATGCGTTAAAATCAATTCACTGTTCATATTTCACCCGCGCGTATCACCCGCGCTTTTTTGCCGCCTTTTTGTTTTTTGCGGCAAGGCGGGCAAGCTCCGCAGTAATTACGCCCTGTTCGTCCTTCCGCACCCTGCACATGATAATGACATACAGCACAGGGAGATAGAGCGCGATAAGCAGCCCTACGAACTGCTGAAACGCAAGGATAAAGCTCACGCCCGACGCGATATCGTAAGCGATAAACATCGGGAGCAGGAGCGCGGCAAGCGCAGCCCAGCATATATAGTAGAAGCTCTTTTTCACATCAAAGCTTCCGTCAAGCGCGGTGCAGCCGTCTTTCTCCTTCACGTCCGCAATGTATTCGGGAATAAGCGAAAAGGAAAGGCGAGCCTTCGGCTTTTTGCACAGATAAAGCTTCCCCGCGGCGCTTTCCGCGCAAAACCCGTCCTTTTCAAGCCTTTCCGTAATCTCCGGAAGGCTCAGCTCAATATCGTAATGCGAAAAGCTTCTCATATTGGCACATCCTTATTAGGCGCAAAGCGTCGATTAGTCCGTCTCAGAAGGTTTGCTCCGAGAGCGCTTAACAAACTATCAAGCTATATATTACATAAATAAGTGCAAAAGCGCAACCAAATAGTCAAAAAGCGAAAAAGCACGAAAACAAACGGCACAGCATTGCCAAATCAAGCCCAATATGCTATCCTAGCAATAGGAAAGCCATTGTAAGGGGGACATTTCAAGAATGAAAAGCAGAAGAACAGCTCTGGTAACGCTTCTTATGGCATTGCTGTTCGTATTTATGCTGATTCCCGCTGCCGGTGCGGCAAGCAGCGAGCAGCTCATTCCCGTTGCGAATGCGTCGAAGGTTAAGCAGCTCGACAGCATAAGTATTACGGGGGTTTCGGAGCTTGCGGAGGGCAGATCCTCCACGCTGAAGGTTCTGTATTCTCCCACCAATACCGCGTACAGGTCCGTAAAATGGACGTCCTCAAACCCATCCGTGCTTACGGTAAGCTCCAGCGGCAAAATAACGGCGAAGCGCGGAACCGCAACGCAGACGGTTACCGTAACCGCAGTTTCAAGGAACGTTCCTTCGGTAAGCGCGACTAAAACCATTACGGTAAAGCCCGCAGTAAGCCTTGTAGTAATCTACGCGCCGAGCAGAATCATTGATTTTTCCTCCGGAAGCGGCTCCGTTGCGCTTTCGGCGGCAACCTTCCCCGACGCGGCAGGCGACGGCTTGAAATGGTCGTCAAGCAATACCCGCGTTGCGACCGTTGACCAAAACGGCTTTGTTACCGCTCATAAGAAGGGCACTGTGCGAATTACCGCGCAGGCTACGGACGGAACGGGCAAAAAGGCAAGCGTTACCCTCAATGTTGTCAACGCCGTTAAGTCAATTCAATTAAGCTACGCGCCCGAAATGACAACCGGCAAGAGCCAGAGAATAACCGCAACCTTTACTCCCTCCGATTCAACCAACAAAAAGCTCAAATGGACCTCGAGCGACACAAGCATAGCAACCGTTTCATCCTCCGGAACGGTCAAGGCAAAGAAGGTTCTTACGAAGACCGATGTTGTCATCACCGCGGTTTCGCAGGAGGACAGCAGCATCTACGCTCAGGCGACTATAAGCATTCTGCCTAAGGCGCAGTCGGTTTCGATAATCGCCCCCGAAACAAGCATATATATGGTGGACAGCACCACCCTTTCGCTTTCCGCGAGCGTTGCGCCGCTTGACGCGAGCCAGGGAATCGCATGGTCAACAAACAATAAAAGGCTTGCAACCGTTGACGCAAACGGCGTTGTGACGGGCATCAAGGCGGGCAAGGTCAAGATTACCGCCAAAGCGACCGACGGAAGCGGAAAATACGCATACGTCTACATCAACGTTCTGAACAGGAGCGCAAAGGCTATCAATTACCGCGCGCTGCTTGTAGGCGAGGTTACCTTCCCTTACTCCTGGGGCGGCAACTGCTACCGCAACAGAGGCGACGTAAACACAATGGCGGCAACGCTTTCGCGCTTTGTCGGCGATAACGGCGAAAAATACGCAATAACAAAGAAGACAGACCTTTCCGCAAACGGAATACTCTCCGCCATAAGCACAGCCTTTGCGGGAGCCGGCCCTAACGACGTAAACCTTTTCATGATAGCAAGCCACGGCGACACCGCGACGAGCGGAAGCTACGCAGGCGCGATAAGCTGCTACAACGGAAACTCAACGCTCACGACCAAGCAGCTCGCAGACGCCCTCAGCGCCGTTCCGGGCAAGGTTATAGTTGTAATTCAAACCTGCGGCTCGGGCGCTTCCATCGCTGCCTCCGGCGCGCGCAGCTCTGCGGCGTTCGACCCCGATGCGTTCAACAAGGCGGTCATATCCGCGTTCGCTTCAACCGGCGCGGCCTACAACGTCGGAGAGCTTCGCCAGAGCAAGTTCTACGTACTCACCGCCTCGCAGATAGGTGAGCTCAGCTGGGGCTTAGAGTACAACGGCAAGGACGGCTACAACTTCTTCACAAGCTGGCTTGAGGAAGGCTTTGGCTATAACGGTGAAACCGGAGCATGGAAATCCTCTATGCCTGCCGACACGGATGGCGATAAGAAGGTTACCTTAGCCGAGGCGTACAAGTATGTAAGCAAGTACAACACCTACAAGATTTACTACTATGACAACTACGGATATTATCGCTACGCCTATCAGCACGTTCAGGTATATCCCGCGAACTCAACGTTTATGATTTTCCAGAAGTAACAACGCTCCGCTTCGCTACGCTTTCGGCGCACGTCTGCTAAGGCAGGCGTGGGCGTATTTTTCATCATTTACTGTTCGGCATTC
>CAZUTB010000218.1:0-4359 GCA_964622905.1 uncultured Oscillospiraceae bacterium
TATGCGGAATATCCTCGGGCGCGGCGCTTTGGGCTGCAATAGAGGTAGCCAAGCGCGCGGAGAGCGAGGGCAAGCTTATCGTTGCGCTTTTGCCGGATACGGGCGAAAGATACCTTTCCTCGGAGATATTCGAGTAAGCCGAGAAGCTATACGATATTGCGATTATGAAGGATTAAGCCGAAAACAAGTGATACAGCGAAAACAGCAAATAAAAGAAGCGCTTTGCGAACAGATGAACGCAGAGCGCTTCTTCTATTATATAGGTTGGTTGCAGGCTGCTAAAGCAAGGTATTGATTATACAGGTTCAACTGTACAAGAATGCAGTATACAAAACATCATCAAACGAAATCACATCAATTAAGGCAGCGGTCATCCATGTCGTCATCAAGCACCGTTTCCGCCTTACTCCGCAATTTCGCGTTTTATTCTGAAAAACTCGCTCAGCAGCTCAGCGCACTCGCGGGCAAGGATTCCTCCGGCGGCTTTGACGCGCTTCGGCATTGCCTCATCCTCGCAGATATGATAGAGGCTTCCGCAGCCGCCAAGGCGCTCATCGCGCGCCCCGTATGCAACGCTGTCGGGTCTGAACATTTCAAGCGCGCCCGAGCACATAACGCACGGCTCAAGGGTGACGTAAAGGGTGCAGCCCGTTAGATATTTTGCGGAAAGGTACTCGCAGGCAAGGCGCATCGCGAGCATTTCGGCATGAGCCGACGGATCGCGGAGCCTTTCGCAGGCGTTTGCGGCAGCCGCTATCATTACGCCGTCTTTGACAACAACCGCTCCGACGGGAACCTCTCCCGCGTCAAACGCGGCCCTTGCCTCCTTAAGCGCCTCGCGCATCCACTTTTCACAGTCAAGCATCCCGAACTCTCCCAACCATTGCCCTGCGCGATACGCTCAGGCGGTTCATAAGCCCGCCGCCTAAGATGAACATAACGGAAAAGCGCGAAAGCATAGCGAAGAAGCGGAGGCGGATAATCTCCGGTGTGCGCAGCTCTATGGCGTTTGCGGACAAATCCCTGACGTTCCAGAACGCGGTAACGATGTCGTCCGGCTCAACAAGCACGGTAGGTATCCACTCGGGAAAGGTGTAAACCGGCTCAAGCGCAAACTGCACCATCATAACAAACGAAACCGCGCACAGAGCGTAAAGCAGGATAAGCGCCGCGCAGCCGCCCGCCGTTGCGGGCGCAAGGCGCATTGCATACTGGTGAAGAAGCCTTCCCTTATACTTATCAAGCCAGTTGAGCAGAAGCGCGTTTACGAGCTTTAATGCCCAAAGCGTGAAGAATAGCCACGCCGCGCAGAGCAGGTATCTGAGCGAAAGCAGGGAGCGCATCTTTTCCTTGCCTATGCTGTACACATCTCCGCCGCTTTTCCAAGAGGATGCCGTTGAGGAAAAGTTTGAAAGAGCGCCCTGCGCAGGATAAGGAGAAGCGGTAAGCGTTATGGTAGAAAGGGTGAAATCCATTTCATAAATAGAAGCGAGCGGAACATACGCCATATTGACCGAAAGGTCGCCTACGCCCTTGCTCTCGCGGAGAACTCCGACAACCTTATAATTGCTGTCGCCGAGGACTACGGTTCTTCCGATAGGCGCCGTCATCTGGAAAAGCGCGAGCGCAAGCTTTTCATTAAGCAGAATGACCTTGCTCCCGTTTGTCAGCTCCTCCGGATATATAAGCCGCCCGGCTATCAGATATTTGGGATACAGCACGAAGTAATCGCTGCCTGCCGCTGTAAGCGCGGTAGTTGCGCCGCCGCCCATATCGGTTGAAAGGGACACCGAAGGCCGCGAGGCGCTCAGGGTATAGCTTTCGATAACGCCCGTCCAGTCGTTTTCCGCGCTCTTGTCAAGCTCCTTGGCAAGCGCCTTAAGCTCGGCGTTTGAGCGAACCTTGATAACCTGCCCGTCAACGGTCTTTTCCGATTCGGTAACGGCGGGCGAGAGCGCGACGTACTCAAGCGTGTCGGGCAAAGCCCATACGCTTATTGCAGAGTATATGGCAATGGCAGCGCCGATAACAATGAGCCATATTCCGCTCTTATTAAGCTTTCTCTTTGCGCCTTCGTTCATATCAGTTGATGTACTCCATAACAGCCTTATTGTTCTCAAGCGCCCTGTCTTCCTTATCGGCAAGCTGAGAATAGCTCATATCCTCCTGAATGGACACAAGCGTGTCGGAGCGCTCTATGACGGTTACATCCGTTTTGGTAACGTACATTTGCTTTCCGAAGAAGCCGTTTACCCTGCTGTTGATAACGTAAACGTAATTCTTCTCGCCGCCCTCATTGCGCACGGCGCTTGCGGCAATAAGCGTTGTAGACTGCGCCGCCTTATAGGTTACGGACAGGCTCAGCGTATTGCCCATCAGCTTGCTCATTCCGCCCTCGGCTCTTATGATGTCCTCGGTAAGGGCTACGATGATGTACTTCTGCCCGTTGGAATCCATTGTTGTTCCGGTAATCTTGGTGCGGTTGGTGTCACCGTCGGAGGTGGCAACCGTGACCTTGGTGCCGTTTGAGAAGGTTTTTCCGGAAAGCTCGCTTACGTCCGCCTTGATGTACGGCGCTTCCTCGCTGGAGCTTATCTTGTAGGCGTAGGTTGAGCCGTCGTAAGGATTGCCCGCCTCAAGCGTTATCTCGGTTATATAGCCCTCAAGATTTGAGTAAATGGTTTTGAGCGAGGTCGCCTTGCTTTCAAGCGCCATCATTTCGGAAAGCGCCTTTGCAATCTCATCCTCAAGCGCGGTGCGGTCGTTGACATACTTGAACAGCTCATCGCTTATCTTCATGCTCTTTGTGCCGAGAACCTCGATATACTCCTGCTCGGCGGTATACTTCGCAAGCTTCGCCTCGGCGGTTTCGCGCGCAAGCTTTGTCAGCTCATCATTCCCGAACGCCGCCGCCTCAGCGGGCCACTTATCTACATCCGAGGAAAGCGCAAGCCCAAGCTCCACCGCCTTAAGCGCGGTATCCGCTTTCTTTTTAGCGAAGGTTTCCTGCTCGTTGACCATCTTCTGATAAGAATCGTTTCTGTCGGTGCGGCGGTTGCGCTTATAGTTTTCGGTATCCAGCGCGTCAAGCTCGGTGGTCTTGTCATCATAGGTCTTGCGCAGGTCCGTCATCTTCGTTTCATAATCTACAACATCCATTGTAAACAGCCTGTCGCCAATGTTGACATAGCTGCCCACCTTGACATAAGCCTTAACGAGCTTAACGCTCATTTCGCTCGCGCCGTCAATGGAAACCTCGGTTTCCTTGGGGAAAACAACGCTTCCCGTAAGGTCGATGGACTGCTCAAGCTTTCCGTAGGTGGGCGTGACAATCTTTACCTTAGGCGTCGTAATCGTCTGCACCGTGTTTGCAAAAAACATACACAGCGCGACAACGACTCCCAGTATAATAAGCCCTTTAAGCGCAGCTTTCTTCATATCTATCACGCACTCCTTACTTTAATTCGCTGAGCTGAACGCCCAGAAGTATATCCTCTTGGAAATACAGGTAAACCAAGAGAGCGGGCAGAATGTAAAGCGCCGCGCCCGCGAAGGCGACCTCGGTTCCCTCCGAGTTCAGCTGGTTGAACATAACGGAAAGGGGCTGAAGTCCGGTATTGTTTGCAAGGTATACAAGCGGCTGCTCGACCATATTCCAGCAATCCGCAAAGGAAAGCGCCGCCGCCGCGCAGAGAATCGGCTTGCAGCAGGGAACCATGACGTGAACATAGCTCCTTACTGGTCCGCAGCCGTCCATCATTCCCGCCTCGAACATATCGTTCGGTATCGCGAGCATGAACTGCCTGAGAAGAAATATGTAGAACGGTGAAAACCACATAGGCAGCACGACCGCCCATATAGTGTCCATCAGCCCGAGCGTTCTGAGGGTTATAACCGTAGGCGTCATTGTAACCTGGAAGGGAAGGAGCATAAGCGCGAGGATTACGAAGAACAGCGCGTCGCGACACTTGAACTCAAACTTGGTGAGGCAGTAGCTGGTGAGCGGAACGACAAGCGCCTGCCCGATAAGAATCATAACCGTGTACATTACGCTGTTGCAAAAGAGCTTAAGGTACTGCGGATTATCAATAAGAATAGTGTAGTACTGCCTTACCGTGGCCTGCTTAGGGGAAATAAGCAGGTCCATCCACATATCTGTGTTGTAGTTGTTCCTCAGCGCAAGGTATGCCTTTATCTCCGACTGCGGGAAGAAGCTGTAAAGGAAGGTCAGGATAAGAGGCAGAAGGGTAAGCACGCTTAGGATGAACAAAAGCAAGAAGCAAAGCAGCTTGCCGAAGGTCCAGTAATGACGGCGCTCGGGGCGCTTGCTGCTGACCGGCATATCAGTTCACCCCCTTG
>CAZUTB010000219.1:0-4356 GCA_964622905.1 uncultured Oscillospiraceae bacterium
TCGCCGTACCGAAATGCTCTATTGTATAAATTCCGCTGTACTTATCCTCGGAAAGCCTTTTGAGAACAGCGGCGATGGGGATAATTCCATAGCCGACGGGGACGGGATAGAAAACACTGCCGTCAACGCAGTTAAGCGGCGAAGCGCCGTAGCGGGTATCCGTTCCCCTGTCCTTAAGATGGACGTGGGCAATATTCCCGCGGAAAACGTCATACGCCTTCAAAACGTCGTCAGCATGATAGATGAAATTGCCCGTGTCGAACGCGCAGGAAAGCCCGCTGACGTTATCCATGAACCATTTAAGCTCATTGATTCCGCCGTAGAGCGATTTATCGGAGTCAAAATCCTCCAGCACGAGCGTGATTCCGCATTTCTTTGCATTTTCAAGCGCGAACGCAAGCGCCTCAGCCATTTTATCCCTCAGCGTGCTTCTGTCCTCGCCCTCCCCTGCAAATCCCGGGATAGCCATTACGCGCTTTGCCCCAAACGCGGAGGCAGTTTCGACAAGGCGGCGTATTCCGTCCCTCTCATCCTTGTGCCCGCAGTCGAAAAAGCCGTTCACAGCGGCAACCTTAAGCCCGCTGCCCTCGAATATTTTCGCCGTGTCCGCGCCGATTTCCTTAAGCTCGCGCGCGTCCGCGTCCAGATAGTCGATACCGCATTTCTTCGCCGCTTCAAGCGCACTCTCAAGAGAAATCTCCCTTTGCCTTGCGCCCTCCATAACATGATTCAAAAATACAGACAGCTTCATTTTATCCCTCCGTGCGTTAATCCGCATTCATTATGCGCTTAGTATACCATGAAACCGAAGGCGTGAAAAGACGGAGAGGGAGGGAAGCACAGACGGTGCGTTTTCAGCAAGCAGGTTTTTTTGTTGCTTATCCCTCTTCTTCCATGTATAATGTACAGGTGTGGAAAGCTGTAAACGAAAAAGCACGCTTTCCCGCTATCAGGCGCGAAGCAGCGCCCTATCGGAGGTGACGGCGGCATTTGCCGCCCGAAGATGGCAGCGGAAAAAATGCTTATAACAGGCGGCTCGCCGCTTGAGGGTCAGGTATCCATAAGCGGAGGCAAGAATTCGGCTGTGGCGGTAATAGCCGCTACGATTCTCTGCGATGAGCCTTGCAGCCTTGAAAACATTCCGGATATTGACGACGTTCACGAGTGGGTCAGAATCCTAACCCATCTCGGAGCGAAGGTGCAGTATGAGCCGGGCAAGATTTTCACCGTAGACCCGACAACCATAGAGAATGTAATCGTCCCGTATTATATGACGCGGACGATGCGCGCGAGCTACTACTGCATGGGCGCGCTCATAGGCAAAATGCACCGCTGCGAGGTTGCGTATCCGGGCGGCTGCGAGATAGGCTCCAGACCGATTGACCAGCATCTCAAGGGCTTTTCGAGCCTTCATGTGGATGTAGACGACCACGGCGGAGTTGTTTACTGCGATGCAGACCATCTGCTTGGCGACGACGTTTTCTTTGACTGCATTACAGTAGGCGCAACAGTCAACGTTATGCTCGCGGCAGTAAAAGCCCCGGGCTACACCGTAATACACAACGCGGCGCGCGAGCCGCATATAGTTGACCTTGCGAACTTCCTGAACTCGATGGGCGCGCGCGTAAAGGGCGCGGGCACAGACACGATAAGGATTCGCGGAGTCAGCAGCCTGCACAGGGCTACATATACAGTAATTCCCGACCAGATTGAATGCGGGACGCTTATGCTTGCCGCTGCCGCAACGCACGGCGATATTATGATACACGGCTGCATCCCGACGCATATGGAATCCCTTTCGGCAAAGCTGCTTGAGATGGGAGTCCGCGTAAGCGACGGCGACGATGTTATCCGCGTCCGCTCGCTTGGAGCGTACAGGGCAATAAACCTTAAAACGCTTCCGTATCCCGGCTTCCCGACCGATTTGCAGCAGCCGATGAGCGCGCTTTTGACTACCGTTCCGGGAACGAGCATAGTTACAGAAACCTTGTTTGAAACGCGCTTCAAGCACCTTGACCAGATGCGCAGAATGGGCGCGCGCTTCAGGGTTGAGGACAGAACCGCGTACATAGAGGGCGTTCCTCAGCTTTACGGAGCGCCCGTTACCGCGACAGATTTGCGCGCGGGCGCGGCGCTGGTTGTAGCGGGGCTTATCGCAACCGGTGTGACCGAAATCTATTCCCCCGAGTTTATCGACAGGGGCTACTCGAATATTGAGCAGAAGCTGCGCGCTCTTGGCGCGCAGATACGCCGTGAGAATGTATGACGCCTGAACAGACCGCTTGCGCCGAAGGCGGCGCCGGCACGCGGAAGGAGCGCAATTATGGCTCGCAGCGCGTATGATACGCTTGGCGTGAAGACTACGGCAAGCGATGAAGAAATCCGCCGCGCCTACCATAACGCCGTAAAAAAATGCCATCCGGACGGGTTTACCGATCCGGAGCAGCAGCGTAAGGGTCAGGAGCAGCTTGTTAAGCTGAACCTTGCGTACGAGGAAATTCTGCGCCAAAACGGAACGCGAAACCACGAGCTGTACCAGCTGACTCTTGAGGAAGCGAAGCGAATAGCCCAAAGGCTTATGGAGAACGGCGAAACCGAAAGCGCCCTCAAGCAGCTTAGGCGCGCCTGCTCGCGTGACGGCGACTGGTACTTCATCGAGGGCAATATCCTTTTCAGGCAGCATAAATATGAGGACAGCCACAAGAGCTACCGCAGCGCGGTATATACAGACCCCGACAACCTTGAATACCGCAGGGCGGCGCTGAGCGCCGCGCTGATGGTGAAAAAGCAAAGAACATTATTCGGGCAGGTGCGTGAATTTTTCCACAAGCCGCAGAAGAAGTGAGGATATATGCAGAAACCTATCGTAATGCGCCCCGCTTACCGCTATGGCGCTATGACCCCTTGGGGCGGAAGCAAGCTTAAGACCGTTTTCGGTAAAAGCATTCCGGACGAAAGAACCGGCGAAGCGCTTGAAATCAGCGCAATATCGGGGCTTGAAAGCCGCGCCGAGGACGGGCGGACGCTTACCGAAATTCTCTCGGGCGGCGAGGAAATATGGGGAAGCAAGGTCAAACCTCCCTTTCCCCTGCTGCTCAAGTTTATCGACGCGCGCGATGATTTGAGCGTGCAGGTTCACCCGAGTGACGAGTATTCCGGAAGGGTTGAGGGCAAGCTCGGCAAAACAGAGGCGTGGCATATACTCGCCTGTGACGAGGGCGCTCAGCTTGTTTACGGAATCCTGCCCGGTATAACAAAGGAGCAGCTTAAAGAAGCGTCCTACGCGGGAGCGGAGATTGAAAAATATCTGCGCAGGGTTACCGTTCACGCGGGCGAAACCTATTTCATTCCGGCGGGAATGGTTCACGCTATCGGCAAGGGAATCCTGCTGTATGAAATTCAGCAGTCAAGCGATGTAACCTACCGCTTTTACGACTACGGCAGGAAGGACAAAAACGGAAACGAGCGAGAGCTTCACCGCGAAAAGGCGCTTGATGTTACAGACCTCTCTCTCACGCTTGATGCGGTAAAGCCGATAAAGCATGAAATTTCGGGCGGAAGCGAGGAAACGCTCATAGACTGCGATATCTTCACGCTTACGCGCCTTGATATTGACGGCTCTGTCAAGCTTGCGGAAAGCCCCGAGGCGTTCCGCTTCCTCAGCGTGCTTTCGGATATGACCCTCAGCGGCGAAGATTACAGAGAAGATTTGAAGGCGGGAACGAGCGTATTCATTCCCGCAGGCTGCGGCAGGCTCGCCCTTTCCGGCAAGGGCTTTGCGCTTATAAGCAGACCGACGATAAAGTAAACGGAGATGTTTCCAATGGAGCTTTGGGATATATACAACAAGCGGCTCGAAAGAACAGGCAGAACGGTTGAACGCGGCTCGCGAAAGCTTGAAAAGGACGAAATGCACCTCGTTGTCCACATATGGCTGATGAATTCCGAAGGGAAGCTGCTTGTGCAGCAGCGCGCAGCCATCAAAAAGGAAAGCCCCAACGAATGGTCAGCAACGGGCGGAAGCGCGATAGCGGGCGAGGACGGAATAGCCGCAGTGAAGCGCGAAACAAAGGAAGAGCTTGGAATCGACCTTGAAGCCGAAAAGCTCAACTATGTGCTTTCCTACGCTCGCAAGAACGATTTTGTATTTGTGTATTTTGCCCGCTGCGATATTCCCGCGGAAACCCTTACCTTGCAGGAAATTGAGGTTGCAAAGGCGGAATACCGCACCTGCGCCGAGATAGAGGCGGACATGGAAAGCGGCATTTTCTGGCAGTACCGCTACTGGGAGCTGCTCAAGCAATACTTCAAGGAACAGGGACTGATTTAAGCGGTAAGCACAGCCGATAAACACCG
>CAZUTB010000220.1:0-4338 GCA_964622905.1 uncultured Oscillospiraceae bacterium
ATCGCCCGCTTGCGTTTGCCGAGCTTCACTACCTGCTCCTCAACCGTCTGGTGAGTTATAAACCTGATTACTTCTACAACGTGCGTCTGACCTATTCTGTGCGCTCGGTCAGTCGCCTGGTCCTCTGCGGCGGGATTCCACCACGGATCATAGTGTATCACCATATCCGCGCCTGTCAAATTGAGTCCTGTTCCGCCCGCCTTGAGTGAGATGAGAAAGACAGAGCCTTCGCCCTCGTTGAAGCGCTGCGCAAGCTGCAAGCGCTGCTTCGGCGGGGTGTCGCCGTCAAGGTAGAGGCAGGAGATTCCCTCGGATTCCATCTGCTTGAGCAGAATCTGGAGCATCGAGGTGAACTGGCTGAACAAGAGTATTCGCCGCCCCGCCTCGATAGCTCCGGGCAGAATGTCAAAGAGCGCATCGAGCTTTCCGCTCGTGCCGGAATAGCCGGGCATACACAGGCGCGGATGGCAGCAAATCTGCCGCAGCTCCGTTATCGCTGCCAGCACCTCTATCCGCCCTCTGCCCGCGCCCTTCTGCTTAAGCACAGTGTCAACCTTCTGGGACAGCAGCGCGAGGCTTGCCTGATATACCTTGCTCTGCTCCGGAGTCATTTCGGTGTATACGATGTTCTCTATCTTCGGCGGAAGCTCCGTCAGTACCTCGGATTTCAAGCGCCTTAACAGGAATGGTCGGATACGCCGCCTCAGGTCGTCCGAATGCTTGCCCTCGCCGTAGCGCTTCATGAACGCCGAAAGCGGGGGAAGGTAGCCGGGGAGAATGAAATCGAATATGCTCCACAGCTCGCCGGGATGGTTTTCCATAGGCGTTCCGGTAAGCGCGAACCGCGTTTCGGCACTCAGCTGCTTAACCGCCAAAGCGCCGACGCTCTGCGCGTTTTTGATGTGCTGAGCCTCGTCAAGCACTGCAAAGCGGAAGCTGATTCCGCTCAGTCGGTCAATATCTCGGCGGATAAGCGGGTAGCTCGTCACAAGCACATCTATGTTCTTCTTTTCCTTGAGCTGCTCAATTTGCGCCTGCCGCGCGCTCTGCCCGCCGCTTAGAACCATAACCCTCAGCTTCGGCGCAAAGCGCGATATTTCCGCTTGCCAGTTGTAGGTGAGCGAGGTTGGCGCTATCAGTATGGAAGGCTGAGAGCCTTCGGTTTCATGGCAGAGCCAGAGAAGCGCAATCATCTGTATTGTTTTGCCAAGCCCCATGTCGTCCGCGAGGATTCCGCCCATCTTGAGGCGGTGCAGGCTTTGCAGCCATTCAAAGCCGCGCGTCTGATATGGGCGAAGCAGACTCCCGACGGGGTCGGGGCAGGGCAGCCCTTTACCGAAGAAGGTGTCCGTAACCGCCTTAGCGCTGTCGTCCTGCTCAATCGGAATATCGGTTTCGCGGAGCATTGCCGCCATGTACGCGGTTTTATAGTTGGAAAGGGTTATAAGGTCGGGCTGGAGGGGCGAAGCCGCCGCCTCGGAGCTTTCGGTTATCGTGTCCGCGGCGTCGTACCAGTTCTCCATTCCTGTAAGGTCGAGAATGCTTCCGTCCATAAGCATGAAATAGCTTTTTCTATCGTGAAGCGCCTTCATTATGGACAGAATTTCCTCGCTTGGCTTGCCGCTTTCGGTCATCTTGAGCTGCAGCTTGCCGCCGCTCACGCTCATCACGCCGCTCAGGTTCGGCTTGCGCGGGGTCATCTTCTTGAATTCGGAGCTGAGGTATACTTCCGCCTGCTTAGTTAGCCTCTGCGCTCCTCCGGAAACAAAGGAATATATTGCGTCCTGACCGCTCAGGTATACTCTGCCCTTCCTTACCCGAAAGCCGGAGGCTGCAAGCTCGTCAAGTATCTGCCTTTCCGATTTCGCGTCGCGCATAAGGAAGCGCGGCTGCTCCGCCTCGGCATTTTCCGTTTCGGCAGCGGAGGCAAAGGGGTCAATCTCATGCATTCCGTAGCAGAATTTCGTTCTGCATATAATGTCGCGTCCCTCTTTGTCGAGATAGAGCTTTGTCGTGAGCGGCATTCTGATGATGCGCGCCTTCAGAAGCCCTTCCATCTCAACCGTTCCGCACATTTCAAGGTAGGGAATAAGCTCGCTTATAACCCTCTGCGCCTGGTCGGGCGGGTACTCGAAAGCCGCCTCGCCGTCCTTTGACGCCATTCTCAGCGCTTGCAGCACGGGCAGTTGCTTTGGCGAAAGCTCGATTACTCTTTCGCCGCTCATCACATAGGTGCAGTCCTCGGTAAGAAACATAAGGTCCTCGGGATACTCTGCGTGTATATTGAGCGTTCTCCCGACTGTGCCTACCTTGAATTTAAGCTTTATGTCCTCGCAGTCGATTCCGTCTATATGCGTCGTTACCGTTTCGGGCTTACCCTCAATAATTCTTCCTGTTGTGCGCGAAATGCGGAAGGGCGAGGCTTTAAGGCATGAGAGCAGATGCTTGATTGACGCGGGCGGAAGCGGCAGAGTTCTGCACAGCGCTGTCTTTGCGTCCTGCCCCAAAAGGTTCTGCGCTTGGCAAAGCTCGCGAAGCATATCCAGAACATCGTTTTCGGAGCGCGAAAAGTTCATCCACGCCGGTTCAAATGAAAAACCCTTGCCGAAAGCGAGCTGTTTTTTATCGCTTATCGCGTCCAAAAAGAGCGGAATTGAGCGTACAACGTACAGCCTGTCCTCGCCAAGCCGCAGCCCGACGCGCGTTTCGGCCTCGCCGTCCTCTTTTTTGTCCAGCATCAGCGTAACCTCAAGCGCAATGTTGCTGTCCTGAAGAAACGAGGCTTCCATTGCGGTAAGGAGCAGCGGCGCGGAGGCAAGATAGCTTCTGTGCCTCAGCTCGCTCAGCGCTCCCGATTCCTTCGCCTGCATTTCGGCGGCATATATATGGCGGCACATACCGGTTTCCTTATATGTATCGCAGGAGCAGGACGGCTTGCCGACGGCGGGAAGCGAAACCTCGCGCCTCGGCGAGCCTGCTACCATATAAATAAGCCTTGTCTGTTCCTGCTTGTATGGACGGACTCCGCCTCTGGTGTAAAGGAGTCTGCCGGATTGATATTCTGCGCTGTCTTCTTCTTCCGTTCCATCGGGCGGGACGCTTATCTGGGACATCATTTACCTCCCGTGTTCTTTTTCGGGTAAAGTGTCGTATTCATGCGCTCTGCTTATGCGCATAGACATACAACTTTATTTAATACGCCGCAAACCTTCATTTTCCTGCCTTTGTGAAGAATTATGAATGACAAATCTCAGCTGCTGTGCTATCATCGCTTTGTTCTGATTACTCCGCATTAAGGAACGTGAGGGATACTATGAAGCAGCTTGAAAAGGACATTCACGGCGCAAAGCTCAGGGGATATATATGGGAGGACGCTCCGTTTCTCAGCCCGTCAAGCAAGCGTCCTGCCGTTATTGTCTGTCCAGGCGGCGGCTATACGCATCTTTCGCCTCGCGAGGGAGAGCCTGTCGCGATGAAATTCTATGCGGAGGGCTATAATGCGTTCGTGCTTGAATATTCGGTGATTGCAGATAAGGACGGGTGCGGAGCCTTTCCGCTCTGGCCGAAGCCGCTCGAGCAGTTGTCGTTCGCGGTTGCGTATGTGCGCATGAACGCTTCCGAAACCGGAACGGACGCCGCCGACATTTCCGTTATCGGGTTTTCTGCGGGCGGGCATCTCGCGGCGTGCCTCGGAACTATGTATAATAGGAAAGAATTCTCGGAAAAGCTTGGAATCGAGGCAGGGATGAATCGTCCCGACAGGCTTATTCTGGGTTATCCGTGCCTCAGCGGGAGGCTTTATGCCAAGGAGAGAGAAAACGCGATAGCCGAAACTTTGCTCGGCAGAGGAAACACGGACGAAAACGCGTATGCGAGGATTAACGCTCTTGAGTATGTCACCGAGAACACCCCGCCGTCCTTTGTGTTCGTAACCTTTGCGGATAGGGCGGTACTGTGCGGGGACGGCATAGAGTTTGCACAAAGGCTTTACTCCTGTTCCGTACCCTGCGAGCTTCACGCCTTTTCAGATGGGACGCATGGCTTCTCTCTGGCTGTAAAATCGACCGCGGCTTCAAAGGAGCAAATAAGCAAATCTGCTTCCATGTGGTTTGAGCTTGCGCTATATTGGCTTGAGAGATTAAGAAACGAATGATTATTGCGTACTATCCTATCAGCTTGCGGATATACACGAACATTAATCTATGAACAGAAAGTTATAGTACGGTATACAGAAATAATTCGGAAAAAGTCGAAAAAAATCTGAAAAAAGGTGTTGACAAAGGAAGAGGCGCGTGATAATATACAAAAGCTGTCCGGAACGACAGCGCGAACCTTGAA
>CAZUTB010000221.1:0-4328 GCA_964622905.1 uncultured Oscillospiraceae bacterium
GGGCAGGTAAAGCCCTCGGGCAGGGGTCCCTCGTGAATATAGCCGCAAACTCCGCACTTCCATCTCTCCATTTTCGTTTCCTCCTTAAATAATATGTGTCTTAAGCTGTTTGGTTTTGCCGCCCTTGTGAAATGCTTTTAGCAGGTCTTGCCCTGCACCATTGACTTATAGTTAGTATATCATAAATACACGCGGGTTTCCAGCGCTTATTTTCCAAATGGAAAAGCCGCGCCCTGCAATACTGCAAGGCGCGGTGAGGTTATTGGCTGTATAGCGCAAACCGAATAAAATCAATACGGGAAGGATGTATTGCGCCTTACGAAATAATAGTTGGAGGTGTAATAGCTGAGATTGTTTACGTCCGCGTTGACCGTGTTTATCGCAGGCTCGTCGCCGCCCTGCTGAATAACCACAATCTGCGTTTTCGCATCGTTGGCGTAGTAAAGGAACATTACAACGTGCTTGCCGAAGCTGACAAGCAGGTCGCCCGGCTTCATCTTGTCATAATCGCGGATTGTGTAGAATTTCTCAGTGTCCGTAGCGAAGGTTCTGGTGTTGCAGAAGGAATACCTCCTGCTCGTAAGCCCAAAGTATGACATTCCCGCAAAGGATGAGCAGTCGCTTCCGCCGTACTTGCCGTTCATATCCTTTTTTGCGTTGAGAATATAGTAGTCGCCGCTTTCGGAGGGGAGGTAAACCTCCTCGGAAACAGCTTTATCGGCGTTGTATTTGCGCCAGTTTGTCGGACCCGAGATATAGGGAAGCCCATAATATACTATTCCGGGCTTGAAATCCTTCGCGCCGTTCTCGGAGTATTCTTCGTTCCAGTATTTCTGAACCTTGGTAACCATCCACGGGAATGCGTACATTTCAAACGCGTTGCTTATGTAGCGCGCGCGGCTTTCGTACTCGTCCTTCGTCATTACTCCCTTTGCGACAAAGGTATCAAGCTCCGCCAGAGCCGACTGCTTAACCGCTTCAATTTTCGCAAGGTTGTCCGCAATTCCGTCGATTCCGGTTCTGCGCGCGGGCATCTGCAATTCGCGCTCCGGATTTTTGACAACCACGTTAATGCTCGCCGAGAGCGTTCTGTTCGGTATTGAGGTGCAGGTTATCTTTGCCTGACCGCTCATTTTCGCAACCAGAATTCCGTCCTCGCTGACGTATACGATATCGGGGCTGTCGGACACCCATGTAACCATATCGGAGGTTCCTTCGGGATAAACCGTAACGTGCTGAGCGTACTGGTCGTCTATTTCTATCAGCACCTCGGTTTCATCCACGGTCATCGCCTCGGGAGCGCTGGGGTCGTCAACCTTCACGGTAAGCTCCGCGCTTACATTTTTATCGGCAAGCGAGTAAATTGTTATCGTTGCTTCGCCCATCGCAAGCGCGGCTAGCGAGCCGCCTTGAACCTTTGCAACATACGGGTCGCTTATCTCATAGCCGATTGCGGCGCTTGAGCCGGCGGGCGTTATTGTGTATTCAAGGCTGAGAACATCGCCCTTCGTCATGGATACAACCTTGTTGCTGAGCTTTATCTTTTTCGGCGCGTCAAGGAAGCGCGAGGTTATCGCGGCTTCGGCGTAAACCTTCCTTGTAGAGCGTGAGTACGCGCGGATTACGCATTTGCCCTCGCTTATCGCGCGCACAAAGCCGTTTTCGTCAACGGTCGCTGTCTTTTCATCGGAGCTTTCCCACACAAAGCCCTGAGTTGCGTCCGCAGGGGTCGTTGATGCGGTAAGCTGCACCGCTTCGGTAGGCTCAAGCACGGTATCGGCAGGGGAGAGGGAAATAGCGGTCGGCGCGTTCATATCCTCAACCGTAAGCTCTATCTTGCCGAAAATTGAGCGCTTCCTGACGCTCTCCGCCTTTATTTCAACCTCGCCGTAGGAAACGGCGGTTACTATACCCTTTTCATCAACGGTCGCTATTGTGGTGTCGGAGGAGATGAATATAAGCCCCTCGTCGCAGCCGCTCGGGTAAATGCTGATTCCAAGCGGAAGAACTTGGCCAAGGCTCAGCTTGGTGGTTTCGGCTTTCAGCGTAATGCTCTGAGGAGCGGGCAGATATGCGACAACAACCTTAAGCTCGTCCCTCGGCTTACCTGTATAGGAGGAGTTGGCACGAATCGTCGCCCGTCCCTCGCTTACCGCGGTAACGATGCCGTCCTCGGAGATTGTGGCGACTGCGGGATTATTGCTCGTCCATGTAATTCCCTGCTCGGCGGTTTCCGGCTCCGCGTGTGCGGAAAGCTGAACGCTTTCTCCCGGAACCATTTGCAGCGGCTCTGAGTCGATAACAACGCTGTCAGGTACTCCAAGGTCCTTGATAACGACTGTTATTTCGTCCCTTATAGAGGAATCGTCGCGGTTAAAGGCGGTTATTGTCACCGTTCCGGTGCGCTTTATTGTCAGTATTCCTTCCTTCGCCGTAGCTATATGCGTCCCGCTCGACGACCATCTGAACTGTGTCAAATCGCCCGAAAGCGAGCCTTGAACGGGCAGCGTATAGGTGTCCCCGTCGCGGATATCTATGTATATTTTCTTTTCCGAAAAGGAAAACTGCTCTGATTTCTTTTCGGCAAGGGCGGAAGGGCAAAGCATAAGCATCGCCAGGAGAAGAACGGCGAAAAATCTGCGCATAAAAATCCTCCGAATGTTAATCCCCGCAAGGGGCGCGGGAAGCTTGACTTAAGAACTAAACCAAGCGCCCGAAGCGCATAAGCTTTGGTAAAAAGCGCTCACGGAAGAATTAACGGATAAAGGTTTAGTTTCCATGCAATTATACATAATTCCATCGAATATTCCACCACTTTTTCTTTCTTTGGCGCATTCATTTGACAAAACGCTCCCTTGAGGCGATAATAAAGCCCTAACCGAGGGAGGAATGATATGCTTCGCAAAATTATCGCGGTTCTGACGCTCCTTAGCCTGCTGCTCCTTGTCCTGCCTGCCTTTGCGGAGGACTCTGCGGAGTACACTGCGGCAAAGGAAGCCTTTGATAAATCCTTTTTATCCTTTAGCACAACCGGCGCGTCCGTAGCCGTTGCCAAGGATGGAAAGCTCCTTGGAGTGTTCAATTACGGGCGGGTTCTCGGGAGCGATAAGGGACCTATCGACGATGAAACCTTCTTCAAAATGGCGTCCGCTACAAAGCTGATAACAGCAATGGGCGTAATGCAGCTTGTGGACGCGGGCAAGCTCTCGCTTGATGAGGATATAAGCGCATACCTCGGCTATGAGGTGCGCAATCCTAATTTCAAGGATGTTAAAATTACCATCCGCCAGCTGCTCTGCCACACCTCGAGCATTATTACCTGCAAGGGCTATACGCGAGGGCTTTCAATGACCGACCTCAAGCCGCTTCAGGAAATACTAACCGGCAAGGCGAAAAAATCCGCGTTCAGCAAATACGCCCCCGGAACGCGCTATGAATACAGCAATTTCGGCTATGGGATTCTCGGAAGCATCATAGAGTATGCGTCCGGTCAGACGCTTGACGATTATATGACGGAGCATATCTTTACGCCGCTTGGGATTCGCGGAGTTTATATAAGAACGCTGCTGCCGGAGGACGCGAGAATCGCAAATTCCAGCTACACCAACGGCGAATTCTACGAGAGCAAAAGCCCCGAATACAGCTTCATCTACGGCGCGGGCGGGCTGAAAATGTCCGCGCAGGACTTGTGCGTTCTGCTCACCGTGCTTGCGGGCGACGGGACTTCAAACGGAGTGCGGATACTGAATGAACAGACGGTGCTTGATATGCGCGTGTGCCAGACGGGAATGGAGGGCGTAAGCGCGCAGGTTGACTACGGCTTGGGAATGCAGATTAAGCAGGATATTATTGTAAAGGGTCGCACGATGTACGGGCATCAGGGCGTGAGCAACGGAGTTATTGCCGGCATCTTCTTTGACCCAACGGATAAAACCTGCATTGCGGTAACCACCAACCGCTCAAAGGAAAGAACAGAGATACACGGAATGACCCCGCTAGTGCTGAAAACCGTCGAGATAGCTTATAGCTATTTTGACAGCTTGGAGCAGTAACCGAAATAATTTCATCTACATAAAGAAGCTTATAAACAATCCCCCGAACAAAGAACGCTCTTTGCTCGGGGGATTGCTTATATTTAGAATCCTGACGGCTGCTTCGAAGATGCAAAGAAGGGATTTCCTGCCTTCATAATCCAACATGACAGTATCACAGCCTTGCCGCAATCCCCTAAACCCCATCACACTTTTTTGTGAGGATTATTAAGGGGACTCCCCTTAATTGTAATCCGCTTTGGGTGGCTTTGCCGCCCCGAGGAGCGGTATCTATAC
>CAZUTB010000222.1:0-2465 GCA_964622905.1 uncultured Oscillospiraceae bacterium
CAAGAAAATGATGCAAACTCGCTGTGCGTCTGCACAGCAGACGTGCAGCGAAAGCTTGTCAAAAATACTTTTTTGACAAGCTCGTGCGCGGAGCAGGAATGAACCTGCTCCGCGTTTTCTGTCGATTTTTGAATTTATTTTATTCGATTTTTGTGCCTTAATCAGGCGGTTTACACCGTTTGCATAAGGCTTTGGGTTATGATATACTATATGCTTGATGAAGTATGATACCAAGCGTATACGGCTTTGAATCGTTCCTTCGTCACACTACCGCAGACGGGCAGAAAAGCCTTAGCGGAAACAGCGCAAGAGGTATCTTTATGAATATTGGCGAGTTCTGCGATACCTTTCCGCCCGCGCTTGACGGAGTGGGAAGAGTGGCGATGAGCTATTGCACAGAGCTTACAAAGCTTGGGCACAGCGCGTACTATATCGCGCCCGACGCGCCCAAGTACAAGGACCAAACCGACGTAAGCCTTGTTGCGTATAAGTCGATGCCCGTTCCCGGCGTTCAGTACAGGGTCGGCTTTCCCGCTATGGACTTATCCTTCCGCAGGGGGCTTGACGCGCTTTCGATAGACATAGCGCACGCGCACAGCCCGTTTTTCACGGGCATTGAGGCTCTCCGCCAGAAGAAAAAGCTCGGAATACCGCTTGTCGCAACCCTGCACAGCAAGTACTTCGACGACATCCTGAAAGCGACGCACTCGAAAACCATCGCAAAAGCGGGTGTTGCGAAAATTGTTGATTTCTTTGATAAATGCGACGAGGTATGGACTGTAAACGATTCGACCGCCGCTGTGCTTGAGGGCTACGGCTATAAGGGCGAAATAATCGTAATGGAAAACGGGACGGACGGCGCTCTCCTTACCGATGCCGACAGAGCGGAGGCAAAAAAGCGCTTTCAATTGAACGATGACAAGCACCTGCTGATATACGTCGGTCAGCACGATTACAAGAAGAACATCAAGCGCATTCTGCTTGCCCTGAGGCTGCTGAAGAACGATGGCTACCCGTTCCAAATGGTAATGGTAGGCAAGGGCGCGGACGAGAAGAAGATACGCGAGGACATTAAGGAGCTTGGGCTTGAGGATAATGTGCTGCTCGCGGGCTTTGAGGACAGGCGAAGCGTTCTGCTCGCGCTTTACGAGCGCGCAGAGCTGCTGGTTTTTCCCTCTCTCTACGATACCTGCGGGCTTGTTGTGCGCGAGGCTGCCGTAATGGGCACTCCGAGCATTGTGGTTCGCGCCTCCTGCGCCGCGGAGGGTATTGCGGACGGCGTAAACGGCTTCCTCTGCGAGGATAACGAAGCCGACATTGCAAAAATAATCCCGCTTGCGGTTTCCTCCGGCGCTGCTGTCGGAAAGGCCGCGGCTGCTACTCTGCCGATAGCGTGGTCGCAGATTGTCGCACAGGCGGCAAAGCGCTATGAAGCGCTCATCGAGAAAAATCAGGCGAAGCGCTGACTCCTGTTTCTCCCCTTGCGCGCATATCGCGCGCTGTTGAAAGGCGGTAATGCCATTGAAAAAACTTTCTCCGCTCGCAAAGCGGCTTGTGAATATCGGCTTCATTCTGCTGACGCTTGGCATTGTCGTTTCAATAGCGTTCAGCAATTCAGAGCTTAAGGACGCGTGGGGTGTGCTTTTCACCCTTAGCCCGCTTTGGCTTGTCGCTTGTCTTCTCGGCTGGTTTGTTTACCTTCTGCTTGATGCCGCAAGCATGTATGTTTTCTTCACAAGGCAGAATTATAGGCTGCGGTTTTTATCGGTTCTCCATATGAGCACCCTCGGCTTTTACTATTCGAGCATAACCCCGGGCGCGTCGGGCGGACAGCCGATGCAGGTGTATTATGCCAACAAAAAGGGCATTCCGATTGGCGTGAGCACCTCCGCTGTCGCGGTCAAATTCTTCTGCACACAGTTCGCAATGGTTTTCGTAAGCGCTTTGTTTTGGATTTTCCAAAGGGATTTTGTCAACGCGCAGCTTTCAGGCGTAAAATTCCTTGTGGTTCTCGGAATGTGCATAAACGGAATTGCGATTCCCGGAATAATCCTTGTTGGCTACTGCCGCCGCCTTGTTCAGGTGTGCGCGGCGTTCTTTGTCCGCCTTGGCGCGAGAATGCATATAATCAAGGACCCGCCCGCGGCGTGGACGTCCACAATGCGCACCATCAATAATTTTCACAGCTGCATGACCTTTGTGAGAAAAGACCCGAAAACCATATTTATTCAGATGGGCGCGGCGTGCGCGCAGCTTCTGAGCTACATGAGCATAACCTATTTTGTCTACCGCGCCTTCGGCTTTACGGATATGGCGTGGGATAAAATAACGGCGATAGCGCTGCTCTTGTTCATATCCTCGAGCTACACCCCGCTCCCCGGCGCGTCGGGAATGTCCGAGGGCGGCTTCCTGCTCTACTTCAAGGGCATTTTCACCGAAGGAACGGTAAGCCTTGCGCTGCTGGT
>CAZUTB010000222.1:2475-4310 GCA_964622905.1 uncultured Oscillospiraceae bacterium
ACTACCTTTTCATTCTTATCGGCGCGGCTATGACGCTTGTCAAGTCCGCGCGCGGCTCTAAGGACCCGAAACGGGCAAGCGAGTTCAGGGACGAGCAGATGAGGCTTGAGCGCGAGGCGCAGCTGAGGGCGGAGGATAATGATGATACCGATAATTTTAGCGCGGAGGGATAAATATGACTGTTGATGAGGCACTTAAAACTCTGGACGAAATTGAAATGAAGATTCACGCGAACAGGCACGCGATGTCGCTGCTGAATTATGACGCGTATACCCGCGCGCCCAAGGGCAGCGGAGAGGCGAGAGGCAAGACCCTTTCCGTGCTTGCAGCGGACGGCTATAAGCTGATGGTTAACGCCTCCCTGAAGGAGGCGCTCAGCGTTCTGCTTGCCGAAAAGGACACGCTGAGCGAGATAAACCGCCGCCGCGCCGAGGTGCTTTCCGAGGATGTGGCAAAGCTTGAGCGCATTCCTATGGAGGAGGTCGTTTCCTTTGAGGAGCTGACCAACGAGGCGCAGGACATATGGCACGACGCGAAGGTCAATAACGATTACGCCTCCTTTGCGCCGTATATTGACAAGATTGTCGCCGCCTTAAAGCGCCAGAGCGCATATATTGACCCCGATAAGGACCCCTACGACGTTCAGCTGGGCGAATATGAAAAGGGAATGGACACCAAGAAGCTGGACGCGATATTCGGCGAGATGAAAGCGGGGCTTCGCCCGATAATCGAGCGGGTTTCAAAGCTCCCTCTCCGCGATGATTTTCTGTATCGCAATTGCGCGGTGGAAACTCAGCGCGTGCTTTCGGATATGCTGATGGAGCTTATGCAGATTGACAGAAACCATTGCACGATTGACGAAACCGAGCATCCGTTTACGGATAATTTCTCAAAGTATGACGTAAGAATCACCACGCATTATTATGAGGACGCGGTTGCTTCCTCGCTTTACAGCGTTGTGCATGAGGGCGGCCATGCGCTCTACGAGCTGCATACCGCGGACGATATTCAGTACACCTGCCTTGACACCGGCACTTCGATGGGCGTTCACGAGAGCCAGAGCCGCTTTTATGAGAACATCATCGGCAGAAGCCGCGCGTTCGTTTCTCGCCTCTATCCCATGCTGCGCGACCTTTTCCCTGCGGAGTTTGCGGACGTTTCGGAGGACGAGCTTTACAGGGCGCTCAATAAAGCTCAGCCCTCGCTCATCCGCACCGAGGCGGACGAGCTGACCTACACAATGCACATTATCATCCGCTATGAGATTGAGAAAATGCTCTTCTCCGGCGAGGTTACGAGCAAGAATTTACCCGAAACCTGGAACAGGCTCTATAAGGAATACCTCGGGGTTGACGTTCCCGATGATAAGCGCGGCGTTCTTCAGGATTCGCACTGGTCGGGCGGCGCAATGGGCTATTTCCCCTCCTACGCCCTCGGAAGCGCCTACGGAGCGCAGATGCTCAAGGCAATGCAGAAGGATATAGACGTTTTCGGCACGATTGAGCAGGGCGATTTCTCCAAGGTGAACGCATGGCTCGAAAATAAAATTCACCGCTTCGGGCGTATGCTCGACCCGACGGACGTTGTCGTAAAGGCGACCGGCGCGCCCTTCAATCCGAAGTATTACATCGAATACCTTGATGCAAAGATGAAGGATGTATACGGTAAATAACTGAGCTATCGCTTTCGGCGCAAGCGAGCTTGCGCCGGTTTGCACCATTTCCTTGTTCGGTTTTCAACCTCACGGTCAGGAAATGGTGTAAGGAAGCGGTATAGATACCGCTCCTCGGGGCGGCAAAGCCACCCAAAGCGGATTACAATGAAGGAGAGGACTC
>CAZUTB010000223.1:0-4296 GCA_964622905.1 uncultured Oscillospiraceae bacterium
TCCCGCAACGTAGTAAACGGTGTAGGTAAGCACGCTGTCCTTGCGGTCGGGATAGGTTGCGCGGATAACAATATCGTTGTTTCCGTATTTGCTGAACACAGCCTTGAAGCTGAACGTACCGTCAAGCGGCGTATTGGAGGTATCAAGCGACATGAACGGGCTTTCAACGGTAACGGTTGCGCCCGGCAGAGTCGTTCCGGATATCGTCATCTGTTCAAAGTTGCTGACGGTTGAGAGCTGAACGGAAAGGTCAATCGGAATCTCCTGAACCGCGCGGTAGATTGTTACCGTTGTCGCGGTTTCCCTGCCGTGCGGCGCGCGCGCAATAATGTTGAAAACATTATCGCCGATAGGCTGAATCGTCGCGTTGTAGGTGAATAGCCCCGTTGTCTGGTTCAGCATATCGGAGCATTCAACGCCGTTTACCCAAACCTTGGTGTTTTCGTCCATGTTTGCGGTTATTGCGTACATCGCAACGGAAACCTCAAGCAGGCTTACTCCGGGAGTTACCATTTCGATATTCGTGGGCGGAATGGATATGGTGTAGTTTATCTTATTCATTGCTATCTGCTCGCCCGCGCCTTTTTTGAGGAACGGAGTTATGGTTATATCCATTGTGTCGAAATCGACCTTATCAAGCTCCTCGTACCATGTGTAGTCGGGAATCTCAATGCGGATATAGCCGCCCGCTTCAATATAGCTCTTCTGCATTTCGCGGATGTAAACCTGAGCGCCCTGATCGACGGGAATCCTTATAATATGCGATGGCTCTCCGTCCATTTCGCCTTCCAGAATCTCAACAACTCTGTCGCCGTCTGCGTTTCTTGCGAAGAAATTGCTGTACACTACATAGCCGCCCAAGGCTACTATTGCCGCGATAAGTATTATCAGCAGCACGCGAAGAAAGCGATGGAAAAACCAGCCGTGTACCTTTTGATTGTACTGGCTGTATTGAGAGCTGTTCTGCGCAAAGCGCCGCGAATCGGTTTCCATGTCGCGGTATTGCTTGCTGTCCTGCGGGGACTCGCGCACATAGCCGTCATAAACCTGCGGAGTATCCACGGAATCCGTCTGATAAACGCGCTTAACCGGAATAGCCTCTCCCGGCGCAGGGGCGCGCTTTTCCTCATTTTCATATCCGAAGCCGTCGTAGGGCTGAGCCGCGCTGTGCCCGCCCTGCGGAATTTTATCAAAAATATTTTTGCCCGTGCTTGTTCTGTCAAGGTTTTCAACAGGCATTGATGAGGGCGCAAAGCCGCGCTTTGTTGCTACCTCGCGAAGCCTGCGCTGATAGGTTTCGCCCTGACTTTTGCGCAGTGAAAGGTTCTCCATCTCGTTGGCGAGCGCGTCGCGCTCATCCGTAACGTTAATGGGGTTCCCGTCCTCGTCTACGGCAATGCGCCTGTCATTGCCGCCGGTTATTTTGCTCGCCCATTCGGGCTTCACATCTTTTTCGTAATCCATTTTCTGCGGGAGAGGCTGTCCGCATTTATAGCAGCGCGGAAAGGTATCTCTGTTCCAGTAGCCGCAGTTGGGGCATTTCATCGCAAATCCTCCGAAAGCGTTGTTTTTGTTGTACATCCTATTATAGCACACATCAAACGCAAGATAAATATCGCCCTTTATTCGCCAAATCTGCAAAAAACAAGCGTTTTTCCGTATACATTACTATAAACGGCGGTTAACGAATTTATCATGCTTTCTTTTTTTCTGTCGATGGTATATAATTTATATAAGGGTAACAGAACCGCTTCGTTCACAATAAGGGGAGGTGCGCTCTAATGAAAAACTCACCGGTTATTACAATAGGCCGCCAATATGGAAGCGGCGGAAGAGAAATCGGAAAACGCGTGGCTGAAAAGCTGGGAATACCGTATTATGATAAGGAGCTGCTTGAAATATCCGCTAAGGAAAGCGGAATCTGCAAGGAGTTTCTTGAAAAGCACGATGAAAAGCCGACAAACAGCTTCCTTTACAGCCTTGTTATGGGCTCAAGGATGGGAACCTTAAGCGGAATATACGGAGCTGAGCTTCCGCTGAACCAAAGAATTTTCCTCGCGCAGTTTGATACCATCGAGCGTATAGCAAGTCAGGGCGGCTGCGTAATCGTCGGAAGGTGCGCCGATTACATCCTTCGCCAAAAAGCGAATGTGCTTAAGGTGTTCCTTTACGCGCCTATAGAGGAAAGGGCAAAGCGGGCGATTGAGCTGTATGGGCACAAGACTGAGAATATCGAGAAGCAGGTTACGCAGATTGATAAGCAGCGCGAATCCTACTATAACTATTTTACCACTCAGCGCTGGGGCGAGTTCGAGAATTACGACCTGATGCTTGATACCTCAAAGCTGGGCTTTGACGGAGCTGCCGCGCTTATAGAGAGCTATATCGAGCTTCAGAAGGCTAAGAAGGGCTGACGCTTTACAATGACCGAAAGAGAAATCGAAGGAACAGACTGCTTTATGAGAGGCTACAGCTGCGCGCAAAGCGTACTCTTTGCGTTCAGGGACGTTGCTGGGCTTACCGAGGAACAGGCGCTTATGCTCGGCGGCGGTCTGGGAGCTGGTATAGGGCGTATGAGGCTTACCTGCGGCGCTTTCTGCGCGATAGCGGCTCTTTGCGGCTTCATAACAGAGAATACCTCGCCGGATATTGATAAACGCGCCGAAACCTACAAGCTTGTTCAAAAGCTGAAAGATGAGTTCGTTAAGCGAACCGGAGCGCTTGAATGCAAGGAAATCCTAGGGCTTATTGCTAATGAAAAGCTTGGCTGCGAGCCGTGCGAGCGCACAAGGGAGTATTACATGAAGCGCCCGTGCGTTGCCGTTGTAGCGGCGGCCTCTGGAATATTGGAGGAAGAACTCTCCGCGCATAAGCGCGTAGAAAAAATAAAGGGGTGAAATACATGAGAAAATTATTGGCGGTACTTATGGCGCTTTGCTTGCTGGTTTCGCTGTCTTCCGCTGCCGTAGCGGAGCCGAATCCCGTTAAGGAAGTTACCGACTATACCGAACTGCCCGTATACCTGCCGCTTACCGATGATGTTCAGAATCTGCGTTATTCATCAATCAGCGATGAGGTTTCGTGCGCGGATTTTGAGTATTACGGTGCGGAGTATACTCTCAGGGCGAAGGCTAGCGCCGAGCTTGAGGATATTTCAGGAGTATACGTGGATTTCGCGAACCATGAGGACTATAATCTTGACCTGTCGGGCGTCTATGTTCACAGCGCCTATAACGATGGCGCAGAAACGCTTGCCACATGGTTCGATGAAGAAAGTAAGATTTCCTTCAGCCTTTATTCGGAGAATGGCGAAGAATACTTTGGCTATCTGCTTGAGTATTTTGCGGATAACTCGCACAGCGGCGCAGGCATCTTTGCGGTAGCTTCTACCACGGGCAGCACGCCGGTAACCTACCCCGTGGTAATGCTGAAAAATAAGGAAGCAAACGCAAAGGCAAACGAAAGCATTAAGAGCTTTGCCGAAAGCCTTGCCGCGAAAAGCCTTCCGACCTGCAAATTCCAGAATATAAGCAGCGCTTTCGGCGCACTGAGCGTAATATGGATTGCCAATGCGAATACCGATGAAAGAGCGGTATTTGAATTCACGATTTCCACATCGACCGGCGAGGCTGTTACTCCTGCCGAGCTGAAGGACGAAAACGGAGTTCCGCTCTCCGAAGCTATCATTAAGGCATTCAAGGAGAATCCCGCTTCGGTCATCTATTATGATTACGGGCTTGACACTGCGGAGGCAGATGCGAAATATGATGCAGACACCGCCTACATCGCAGGCCTCTCCGATGAAGAGCTTTCAAGGCTTTTGAGCAACGCGGGAGCTGTCGGCTTTGCAGAGGCATGGTATTCCGTAGGAACGGACAGCGAGTCGAGCATTATTGAGGTAACGCTTGCCGGAAGCGGAGATAATACCAATGTGCGCCTTGAGCTTAAGTATTACAAGGAAATAGCTTTTGACGACGACGCGGAATAAGGCATGATTGCAGGGCGCGGCAGGTTGCAGGTTTCGGGCTTACAGTTTGCCGCGCCTTCTTTATGAAAACTGAACATAAAAAGAAACGGTTTGCATTTGAGCAAGCCGCTTCTTTTTTACCGAAAATTATTACGCCTGCTGGGGCGCTCCGACAGGGCAGGTACCGGCGCAAGCGCCGCACTCGATGCACTTGTCAGCGTCGATTTCATATTTGCCGTCGCCTTCAGAAATGGCGCTCACAGGGCATTCCGCCTCGCAAGCTCCGCAGGAGATGCAATCATCCGAAATCTTGTATGCCATGTGTTTTC
>CAZUTB010000224.1:0-4262 GCA_964622905.1 uncultured Oscillospiraceae bacterium
GGAGAGGATTCCGCCCGCGCCCGCTAAGGACGAGCTTGGAGAGCTGACCGATACTCTGAACAGTATGCTTGAAAGCGTAGAAACCACGCTGACGCGCGAAAAGCGCTTTACCTCCGATGCCTCGCACGAATTGCGCACACCCGTTGCAATCATGCGCGCCTATACCGAGAGTATGCTTGCAGAGGAGGGGATTACCGAAGAGCAGCGCGGCGAGCTGAGCATAATGCTGAGCGAATGCGAGCGTATGCAGAGGATAATAGGGCAGCTGCTCACAATAACGCGCGGGCAGGAGGGGCGCTACCCTATATGCATGGAAGATGTGCCCTTGTCGGAGCTGTGCGAGGGCGTATCGGAAACGCTTTCCGACCGCTTGGCTGAAAAGGATGTAAGGCTCTCGGTGGATGTTCCGGAGGATTTGACGGTCATTGCCGACCAGAGCCTTTTATCCGAGCTGCTGCTTAACCTGTGCGAAAACGCCATTAAGTATGGAAAGCCCCACGGACGCATTGACGTTCATGGGGCTGCCGAAAATGATAAGCTTGTTTTGACCGTTGCGGATGACGGTATAGGAATCCCGCCCGAGGCTCTGCCGCATATCTTTGAGCGCTTTTACCGCGTTGACGCGGCTCGCGACCGCAGCGGAACGGGCTTGGGCTTGTCAATCTGCTTGTGGATTGTCAAGGCGCATAATGGGACAATACGAGCGGAGAGCAAATTGGGCGAAGGAACTGTATTTACTGTGGAACTTCCGCTGCGCTAATGCTGCGCTGCTTTTTCGCAGTAAGCAGGCTGATGCGGCGTATCGCGTCATTTTCTTGCTTGTTTTATTCCTGCCATTTATTACAGCTCGATGATATTGAAGGTGCCGGCGAAGGCGGTGCTGTACTGCGCAAGCCTCTGCATACGGCTTATTTCACGGAAACGGTTTTAAGCATTGCCGAAAAAGCCTCGTACTGCTCCTGAGTCGGCTCAACCGCCTCGCCCTCTTCGCCGAAGAAGCAGGCAATTATCGTGTCGCTGTAATCGGTGCTGTACGTTTCGGCAAGCAGAGCTACGCCGTCGGCTGTCATAATATGCACAATTATTACTGGCACTCCGCCGACTCCCGAAAGCACGTCAACCACATAGAAATCCGGATAATACGTTTTGTACCATTCGGCAACTCCGCGGGCGAACTCGTTTACATCCTTGTAGGTTCCCATTTCGGAAACGCCTGTTTCCGCAGCCGCCTCCGGCTCTCTTTGGATTATGTATACAACGCTGTACTCGTTGACTCTTTCGCCATCCGCCTTAAGCGCGCCTATATAAAGGTTCTCCGAATTATCGGACACGGCTTCCAGAACCGCGCTTATCTGCTCATTTTTTATTGCTTCCTCGGCTGTAAAGGCAATGATGCCGCTTGGCAGCGAGAGCGAGAGGCTGTCGGTAACAGCCGTAGCTTCCTCGGCGGCGGAGCAGAATGCGGGGAGCAGCATCAGAATAACCATGAGTACGGCAGTGAGTTTTTTCATTTTTTGTTTCCTCCTAAAGCTTGCTTTGCGCTTCCGGTTTCCTTGAAAGCGGGAAGCGCCCGAGCGTATTCTTATACCTGTGCGTAATTTTTGCCTTGGCTTTGTGAAACCAGTATACCATAATAATTAGATAAATACACTTTTTTGTGTCGAATACAATAGCAAATTGCCGCGCTGACTTCCGTCCTCTCGCCTGCTGTGCGTGTTCCTTTGTGAATTATCTGCTTTGTATTCGCTCTCCCAATGCGGCGCATTCTGATGGCAACTGCCCTCCATCTGTGCTATACTCAAGGAAACTCAGAGCATTGCGAGGAGGTTAACCGTGAAGGCTGTCAATATTTCGCTTGACGCGTACAGCGCTGTGATTTCCGCAATTCTGTTTTTCTATGTGCTTTCAGGCAGAAAACGCGCTGACCGCATGGATAAATGCTTTATGCTGATGTGCGTGTTCAGCTTCACGCTTGCGGTGGGGGATATTCCTAGCTGGGCTTGCGAGGGGCAGTCGCAAAGCTGGTTTGTGTTTGCGCAATGGGCGGGCGCGCTTCTCTTTTGGTTCAGCTCAACGCTTATGCTGCTTGCGTTCACCGCTTATCTTATTGAGTTTATCGCGCCGAAGACGCGCGTTCATCCTCTGTTTTTCCGCGTTGCCCTCGGCTTGGGCGCAATTCATGCCATAGGAATATTGTTATCCTTGTATAACGGTATGTTCTTTTACATCACTCCCGAAAATGTTTACAGGCGCGGCGATTGGTTCTGGCTGTCCCAAACGATTCCGTTCTTAATCTATGGCTTGGATATTGTGATATTTGTAATATACAGAAAGAGGCTTTGCCGCAGGGATTTCTCCATCCTGACCAGCTACATCGCGCTTCCTCTTATAGCCGAAGCGATTCAGATGTTCAACTACGGAATTTCGCTGCTCTGCGCGGGCGTATCCGTCGCGCTGCTGATAATATTTGTGAATATCCAGTCCACCCGTGAAGCGTCTATGGAAAGGCAGGAGAAGGAGCTTGCGGAGCAGCGCATCGACGTTATGCTTTCGCAGATTCAGCCGCATTTTCTCTACAACGCTCTTACCGCTATTCGCCGCCTCTGCGACCATGACCCGCAGCAGGCAAAGACCGCTATCAGCGAGTTTGCACTCTTCCTCAGGGCTAATATGGATTCCCTTAAAAGCAAGGCTCCGATTCCCTTTGAGCAGGAGCTTAAGCACGTTGAAAGCTATCTTGGGCTTGAGAAGCAGAGGTTTGGGGACAGGCTTAAGGTGGTATATAATATCAAGTGCCGAAATTTTTCACTGCCATCGCTTACCATTCAGCCAATCGTTGAAAACGCGGTGCGTCACGGAGTCTTGAGAAGGGAAACGGGCGGCACGGTAACCCTTTCAACCGACGAAACTGCCGATAGCTATGTTGTTGCGATAGCGGATGACGGAGTCGGAATAAATGCGTCATCCGTTTCCCCGCAGGACGGGCGCTCTCATATCGGAATTGAGAATGTGCGCAGCAGGCTTGAGGCAATCAGCGGCGGAACAATGGAAATTAAAAGCAAGGATGGCGCGGGGACAACGGTTGTACTCACTATCCCGAAAGGAGGTGCGGAGCATGAGGTATCTCGCGGTTGACGATGAGCGCTATGCGCTTGAGGACCTGGAGGAGGCGGTGCGCGCGGTTGAAAACGATTGCGAGCTGCACAGCTTCGTTTCCGCTGAGCAGGCGCTTTTGTTTGCAAGCAAAACTCCGATAGACGTAGCCTTTCTGGATATTGAAATGGGCAGCGCCAACGGCTTGGTGCTTGCAAAGCAGCTCAAGGACATCTGCCCGAAGGCGCATATTATTTTCGTTACGGGCTATGAACAGTATGCCGTTTCCGCATTCCGGATTCATGCCACGGGCTATCTGCTCAAGCCTGTTACGGAGGAAGCAATAAGGCGCGAGCTGACCTTTATTTATTCGGACGAAGCGGAGAGCGCCTCAAAGCGCGTCAGAGTTCAGACCTTCGGCGGCTTCGATGTGTTTGTTGATGGAAAGCCGCTGCTGTTCAAGCGTGCAAAGGCAAAGGAGCTGCTTGCGTATCTTGTTGACAGGCGCGGAGTGAGCGTAACGAATGATGAGATATGCGTTACGCTCTGGGAGGACGACGGGAGCGTTCAGACCCGCAAGAGCTATGTGAGAACGCTGCTTGCGGAGCTGCGAAGCGTTCTCAAGGAAGCGGGCATTGAAAATATACTGGAGAAGAATATCAACCGCCTTGCTATTGTTCCGGATAAGCTGGACTGCGATTTTTATCGCTTTCTGGAGGGCGACCCTGTCGCGGTCAATAGCTACCGCTATGATTATCTGCCAAGCTACGCGTGGGCGGAATTCAGCGTAGGAGTACTGGATAAGCGGCTTGATTATTAAAGGCTATCTATATTAATGCAAAACTCTATATCAATTTCAGCCTCGGTGTTTCAAGCCGAGGCTTTTCTCTGTCAAAAACCTGATTGTAGCTTTATGGATGGAATGAAGGGATCCGTCGTTCTCCAAGTACAGTTTTACGCACAGTAGGGCGGGAAAACACAGTTTTCCCTACGGGCGACGGTGGTATATTTCGATATTTTATTGCTTATAAGCATGGCGTTTTCGTGAAAGGTTCGGGCGGATATGGAATCCGCCGATCCCCTTAATAAAGTTCCGCAGGGGCGGCTTTGCCGCCCCGAGGAGCGACCGAAGGTCGTTTCCTTGCACCATTTCCCGACCGTGAGGCGAA
>CAZUTB010000225.1:0-4258 GCA_964622905.1 uncultured Oscillospiraceae bacterium
TACGATATCATCGCTACCGCAAGGCCTTACCCGACTAATATCGGCTCCGTTATCATTCAGGACGAGCGCTTCCCCGTCGGAACGCCTACTGTAACGCCGGTTGGCACGAATACGCCGGTACCGACAGCTACGCCTCAGCCGACTGCCACAATCAAGAATATCGAGTTCCATACGGTAAGCACGGCTACGGAAACGCCTCCGCCGAAGGGAATGGAAACGCCCGAGCCTACCAACACGCCCAAGCCTGTTACGACCTATAATCCCGATGATATAAAGGATGAGCCGGACTGATTCGGATGCAATAAAAATGACGAAAGGGGGAAACGACAATGTGGAAAACGGCTTTTCGCGTAATAACCACAATGCTTTTTCTCCTTTTAGCCTATCTTATTCAGGCGTGCCTTATCCCCTACCTCAAGATAGGCGGCGTTCAGCCGAATATCATTTTCGGCTATATCGCGGTTATAACCGTGCTTTACGGAAGCTGGTACAGCGTCGCAACCGGCGTTTTCGCGGGTCTGCTTGTGGAAACCCTGCTCTCCGCCCTGCCCGTTGTCAACGCGGTTGCTTATCCCGCGCTTGCGTTTGCCGCCGCGCAGTTCCTTGCCTATAAGCCTGAGCGCGCAATGAAGCCGGCAAAGTCCGCGCGCGCCGAGAAGCTGCAAAAGCTGTATACTCCGTTCCTGCGCGTACTTATCGGAGCGGCGTTCATGACCCTGCTCTATGAGATTATCTTCATGGTTTTCTATTTCCTCAGCGGAATCCCGATTACCTTCACCCATGTTTTCAAGGCGCTTGGAGCGGTGCTGTATACTGTTGCCTGCACCGTGATAATCTACTTTATCCTTTGGCGTATTCTGGGCTTTGCCGGCAACCGCGGCTTCCTCTCAAGGATTGCGGAGGGCGGAACCTTCAGCGAATTGTTCAGGCGCGCGCCCAAGACGGATGAAAACGAGGAAGCGGCGAAGGCAGCGCAGTTCACGCGCTACACCCGCGAGCGCAATACCGCAGAGGGCGGCAGACGAAGCACGCAGAGCGATATTCCCGCGGGTCGTTATTCCCGCAAGAGCCGAAGAAGGGGCGATGAAAGCGTCAAAAAGCCGCGCTTCAGGGACGAGTATTCGGAGGAAGACGAGAAGGATGCAGGCGGCGCGGAGAAGGTAAGCGCGGAAAGCAAGGATTCCATTTCCCGCGAAGGCGCGGACGAAAAGGAAGCAAGTAAAGAAGACAACGCTGCAGAAAGCACGGAAGCTGTTGCCGATACTCACGAGGGCGTAAAGGAAGACAGCGCGGCGGAGCAGACGGAAGAAAGCTCCGATGAAGCCGAGGCTTCCGAAACGGGCGATAATGCCGAAGCTGAGGGAACTGACGATAATAAGGAAACCAAAGGGCTTTCCGATGAAGCCGAAGCCATGACAGGCAGCGAATCCGGTACCGAATCGGAACTTAGCCCCGAATCTTTGTCTGAATCAGAATCGAACGATTCGGACAGCTTTGCAGATGAAATCGCAGCAGATGAAAGCGCCGACAAAAACCCCGCTCGCAGCGGCAATGAAAACGAACCTGAATGAATTTACCTGAGCTGTGCGTTATATCCATATGTATTTCTTGAATTTCTTTGAAGGGAGGGCGGGCTAATGTCAAAAACTCAAGCGTCAGTACGCCTGTGGATTTTCATCGCCGCAATTTTCTGCGCGTTCGGCTTGATGATTTATCAGCTTTACACCCTGCAAATTCGCGACGGCGATCAATATGCCACCGCTCTTTCATCCAATACCACAAAGAAGATTGTGCTTAAGGGAAGCCGCGGCTTTATAACGGATTCCGAAAGCACTATTCTTGCCAAAAACAAGCAGGTTTACAATGTGACCTTCTACCGCAAGAGCAGCCAGAACTCCGCTAAAAACTATCAGGCGTTCACCGATTCCGTTATCGAGGCAATAACAATAATTGAGCAGAACGGCGGAACGCTCTGCGTTTCAAGCCCTTTTCGGCGCAATGAGGAAACGGGAGAGTGGGAATACTACTTCGGCAATGTTTCTGAGTCCGCATCGCTTGCCCGCGAAACGCTCTGGCGCAAAAATCATTATCTCACAAAGGCAATTTATGACAGCCCGTATGAGGCTGTTGAGCAGCTGAAAGCAAGATACCAGCTTATACAGAAGAAGCCCGACGGCTGGACTGGCGATTGGTACGAGAATGAGGCAAAACCGCTCAAGAGCGGAATATCCGAGGAGCTGATGCTCAAGATTATAGCGGTTTACTCGGAAATGCAGCAGAACCTGTTCAACTCAGAGCCTGTGCTTATCGCAAAGGACGTCGCTTGGGAAACCGTTATTGAAATCGAAACGCGGTCCGCCGTGCTTTCGGGAGTCGGAGTATCCGTAACCTCAAAGCGCATTTATCCTCGCGGAAGCCTTGCGGCTCAGGTTATAGGCTACACGGGAGCTATCGACAGCGAAACCGCCTACTATTCAACCTATAAGCCGCAGGGCTATGCCCTCAGCGACAGCATAGGCAAGGACGGAATCGAGAAATCCATGGAGTCATGGCTTACCGCTAACAGCTCCGCGCGTCAGGGCTACCGCCTTACCGAGCGCGATTCCACCGGCGCTATCACCAGAACCATTGAAACAAAAGAGCCGGAGGACGGCTATAACGTTAAGCTTACCATAAACTCAAATCTCCAGCAGGTTGCCGAGCGTGTGCTTGCGGAAAACATCGACATGACCCGCACCTATGAGGAGCAGAAGCTTGTTGACTCGCAGTGGCTGGAGGATAATAAGGACACGCTTGCCACCCGCGATTTCTCAACGGAAAACGGAAAGCTCAAGCTTGCCGAAAAGGGCGCGCTTGTCGCGGTTGATATGAGCGGAAACGTGCTTGCCATGGCGAGCTGGCCCACCTACGACCTTAACGCGCTTACCGATGCGGGCGATGAGGCGGCAAAGATTCTGCTTGATACGCGCTCGCCGCTTATGAACTACGCTAGTCCGACGCGCGGAGCGCCCGGCTCGATATTCAAGATGTGTACCGGCATGGCGGGGCTTTTAACCGGCGCGCTTACACCGACCGATACGATAAGCGACGGCGGATACTTCACTCTTTACAATCAGGATGTATCCACCGCGCCTAAGTGCTGGATTTCGCCTAAGCTCAAGTCACAGCACGCCGATTTGACTATTGTCACGGGTATTTCCAACAGCTGCAACTATTTCTTCTATACCGTCGCAAGCCGCCTTGGAGCGGACGGCGATGTGCTGTATAAATACTCGTCCATGTTTGGGCTTACAAGCAAAACGGGCATTAACCTTCCCGGCGAGATTCGCTCCATCGTCGGCTCGCAGGAAGCGCTTTACGATACCACAAAGGCAGTTTCCGAGTATGTTCAGGATACCTCGATACCTCAGCTGGTTTTCAACAAGCTCAGAAAGCATATTGTCAATTTCGCCGCTATCAGGGGCCTGACCTATGATGATGAGCGCCTTGACCGCTGCGTAAAGCGCCTTATGGATATGGCTGTCAACAGCGAACAGGGCGAGCAGGGCAGAACGTGGATACGAAACGCCCAGTCGATAGCGATGGAGGAGCTTGGTATGCCTTACTCCCTTGCCTCCCTCGCCGCCTTCGGTACCGATATATTCCGAATACTGAACGACGTTAAGTGGGGCGGTCAGCTGACCATAATGACCGCGATAGGGCAGGCAATCACGCTGCTCACGCCTGTCGCTGTTGTCCGCTATATAGCGGCTTTGGCAAACGGAGGAACGGTATATAACCTTAACATAGTCGATTCGATAACGACCGCCGAGGGCGAAATTGTTTCAACCAGAAGCGCCTCGATTCTGACGCAGATAGAAGGAGCGGAGGAATATCTTCCTTATATCAAGCAAGGAATGAAGGGCGTGGTTGATGAAGGTACCGCTAAGCGCAACTTCTCGGGCTGGAAATATGTTGAGGATATATGCGCTAAGACAGGCTCGGCTGAAAACAGTGATATCGACCTTGAAAACAACTCATGGTTCGTTGCCTTCGGTCCGTATGAAACGCCTGCCGTCGCAATGGTCGCCTACATACCTAACGGCTATTCGGGCGCGCGCTCGTATTACGCCGTAAAGTATTTCATGGAGTATTTCCTTGATAACCATTATGCTTCCTACGATGAGGGCGAGCTTCCCGCTCCGAATTCGATAGCCCCCTGACGCGGAAGCTAACACGCATCGACTCTAAAAAGGTGGTGCCTTTGATGTCAAAGTCT
>CAZUTB010000226.1:0-4252 GCA_964622905.1 uncultured Oscillospiraceae bacterium
GACGACCACCACGCTGGCGCCCGCCACATGGCTCGCTTCATGACCGATGAAGATATGCAGACCGCTATTGATTTGATGGCAGGACTTACCTTAGTAGAAGTTTGATAAATCAAGTACCGATAGCATTACAGCAAACCCGCCGATAGCTTTTATCGGCGGGTTTGCTTGTGTTTGAAGTATTGATTATGAGACATTCTGGCATTAAAGGTATTTTTCCATATACCGCTCTGGCTTTATTGCTTTAGCCTTGTTTCCGCTTCCTCGCGTTTATCGTAATACTCATCCGATAAAACAAGCACTCCGTCCTTCGCAAAGCCTATGGTTTCGCCCATAAGCGTAAGGCGTTTGATTTCACCTGCTTTAACAAAAGCCTTAAGCGCTTCTTCATCCTTGGCAAAGTCGGGAAGCTTTGCGTTTGCCTTGCGCTTCGCTTCCGTGATTTTGGCTATATCGTCAAAATCATCCATGTCCGCGGTGAGCATTCCGACTTTCGGGCTGTCTGTAAGCGGCAGGGTCATAACTATCTCGCCGTCCTCGACATCGCCGTTTTCGCGGAAGCCGAGGGAATAGTAAAGCCCGCGCGCAACGGTATTGCCCTTCACATAGTCAAGGTGCATCATGTCAAAATGACCGTTCGCCTTAGCCATAGCTATGAGCGCCTCAAGCGCCTGCCTGCCTTTGCCCTGACCTTGCTTATCCGCGGCAATCATAAAGCGCCAAAGCCCGAGAGTGCGCTCGCCCTCGTCCCAGTCAAGCATCATAAAGCCGACAGCCTCGCCGTCCTCCATTATCGCAAGCGGACGGGCGGCGTCATAATAAAGCTATGCCTGCGCCAGCGAAACGATATTAGGCGCAACAAAGGCGCTCTGCTCAGGCGGCAGCTTCATATGCGTAACAGCCCGAAAGGTTTCCTCGTTTACCTTTTCAAGAGTAATCACTGCGCCTCCAAATTAGTTATCGTCGCCTTCGGTGCTGCCTGCTCCAAGGCGCTCAAGCTCGGCGCGAACCATTTGCTCGCTCGCGAAATTGAGCGGGGAGAAGCGTCCATCCGCCGCCTTTTTAAGCTTAGCTATCGCGGCTTCGTTATTTCCTTCTTCAAGGTCATATCTGGAAAGGAACCACAAGGTGTCAATCTGACCGTCCTTTATTGAAAGCGCCTTTTGGAAATACTCCTTCGCCTTCTGCTTATCACCTATCAGGCGGTAATAAATTTGCCCGAGGTTATCGTATATTACGCTGTCCTCGTCATCATAATCAAGCGCTTCCTTGTTAACCTCAAGCGCCTTATTGGTAAGCCCCGCCTCGATATACATATATCCGAGGGTATCATAGATAAGCCCCGTCTTAAGGCGATTAAACTGCCCCTCAAGCACCGAAAGCGCCTTTTCCATATCGCCCAGCTTCCATACCGCAACGGCATAATTCATGCGCAGCTGCGCCTTCTGGTCGGGCGTCATAGCGTCTTTCTGATGCTTTACAAGCAGCTCGCGAGTCTTTTCATATTGCCCGTCGCGCAAAAGCGCCACGGAATAGCCTATAATAAACCTCGGCTCTACAAGCCCCTCTGCCTCCGACTTTTCATAAAGCTCCAAGGCTTCCTTCTTCTGACCCTTCTGATAAAGCACCGCTGCCCTGCGCGCGTCAATAATAGCTTTTAAGCCCATGTTTTTCCGCTCCTTTTACCCCGCTGCTTACGTTTTATGCGAGCATAACGGTATTGTAACGCATTTTGAGTTTCCTGTACACCCTCGCGCGGAAAAAGTGACGGCTTGCTGACGTATTCTATCGCCATAAGCGTATACTTTTCAGCCGAATCAAGGTTCTTTAGCTTATGCTCATAGAGCTTTGCAAGCTCAATCATAGTGCCTTCGCCGCCCTCGCCGCGCTCAAGCAGCATCAGAAGGGTTTGCTCCGCCTCGCGGTACTCCTTTTCCCTTCGATAGCTTGCCGCAAGCATTGTGCCCGCCTTAAGGCAGAGCGTTCCGCGCGTTGCCAGCTGATAGCATTTGCGCGCAGTTACGATAACCCCTCGCTTCTCCATCTGCCTGCCAAGAGAAAAAACATCCTCGTCATACGCTTGAAGCAGCGGATTTTCGTACATAAGGCACATTCTGCAAAGCAAAGTGGAGAGAGTAACAATATCCTGCCTGTTATGGGTTAGTATATCCTCCATAAGCGCAAGCTCGCCTGTTTTCAGGTAGAGGAAAAAGCGCGCGGGAACCTCCGAGCCGGGAAGGTCGTTTTCGCGGTGTATGCCTAAAACCTTCTCCTCAAGATTCCCAAGGCGGCAGTTCGCAAGGCGAAGCTTGAACACTCCGCGCGCCCATTTGAGCAGGTCTATATGCTTAACCTCGCGCCAGCGGCTTCTCATGCCCGCAAGCGTAAAGCGTGATTCAAGCAAAGGCATATCAAAGGCTGCGCCGTTGAAGGAAACAACCGCCTGAGCCTTATCAAGCCTTTCAGCAAAACGGTTAAGCGCATCCTCCTCCTCGGGATAATCGCGCATAAGGTATTGCTCAACAACAAAGCCGTCATCCGCAATAAACCCAATGCCGATAAGGAACGCGACCGTTCCCGCTCCGCCCGAAAGTCCGGTTGTTTCCGTATCCATAAACAAAAGCCCGCGCGGGTCATATTCTTCAAACGGCGTTTGATTGATGAGCGCAAGCGTATTTTTGCTCAAGGAAAACAGCCCCGCAACATCGGAGAGCGGATAAACAGCGCGCCTTACAAGGCACTCCCGCGCGGCGGCCTCCTGCCTCGGCGCTTCTTCCCTCTTAATCGGCGGAGCGCTAACCATTTGCAGCTTCTGCCGTAGGTTCATTACTTTATTAGCCTCCTCAGCACCTCAATCGCAATCCTTTTGCCCTTCTCGCCGACCTCCATAACAGGGCCTACACAGGAGGGGCAGCCGCTGTCACAATCGCAGCCCTCGGCAAGCTCAAGCGCGCTCTGTAAAAGCTGGGGCTGCATATTATAGGACTTTTCAGAAAGCCCGACTCCGCCCGGGCAGTTGTCATAAAGATACATTGTCGGCTTTCCCGTAAACGGCGAGCGAACCTGATAAATGACGGCGAAATCCCTCGGCGCGCACATCAGATAGAGAGGAGCTACCGCGCGAAGCAGATTCGCCACGCCCATCATTGCGCCCTGAAGCTCGTCCTTGCCGTACTTTTCGGTAACATCCTTTGGCAGCGTCCACCAGCAGGCGGTCGTCTGCATTTCCATCTCTGGCAGGCTGATATGCCCGAAGCCTAGGTTTTCATGCGTGTCAAGCTTCATTTTCTTGAACATTTTTACCAGCGAGGTAACAAGCACCTCGCCATACTCGCGCTTAGCTCCGTCATCATCCTCCGCTTCCTCGAAAACGTCAAGCACGCGAAGGCTTACGTTAAGGTCGGCGTCAGTATAGTAGTCCACGTCAACCTGCCTTACATACGCCTTATGCGCGTCAAAGTCAAGCTTTTCAACCTGATACTGAGCCGCCTCATGCATATATATCGCGTTCTCATGCAGGAGCATAGGCACGGTATATCTATCCATTTCGCCTATTACAAGATGATGCTCCGGATTGGTTATATCAATAATGATAAAGTTCTCGCTCGCGGCTGTGCGCAGACCTGTTTCGCTCGCGGGGAATTCCTCCGCGGACCAGTAATACTTATCGCCGACGTGGCGCAGGATATTCTGCTCGGTAAGGTAAGCGAGCATTTCGGCGGTGTCCGCAGGAGTCGAAAAGCTGTCGCCGTCATGGAAGAGCAGCTCGTAAGCCGCGCATTTCATGTGGTTCAGCATTATATAGAGGTTATCAGGGTTAATCATAGCGTTCTCCGGCGACTGACCGAAGAAGTAATCGGGATGATGCACAATATACTGGTCAAGCGCGCCGCCCGACGCAACCATTATCGTCAGTGAGGTTCCATGCCGCCTTCCCGCGCGCCCCATCTGCTGCCAAGTGCTTGCTATGGTTCCCGGATAGCCGCAGAGAATGCAGCACTCAAGCGAGCCGATGTCAATTCCCAATTCAAGAGCGTTTGTTGAAACAACCGCGCGTATATCTCCGTGCCGAAGCCCCTTCTCAATCTGCCGCCTGAGCGTAGGGAGGAAGCCGCCGCGATACGCGCGCACCTGACCGGCGTTGCCTATCGGGTCTTCAACCGCTCTTTTAAGATACTTTGTAAGCACCTCGACTATAAGGCGGCTCTTTGCAAAAACGATAGTTGAAATATCGTTCCTCACCATGTTTTCGGCA